>NZ_DDCJ01000068.1:55703-79042 GCF_002335285.1 Thalassolituus sp. UBA2009 | reverse complement strand
ATGCAGCTCATCATTCTGACCATAATAACTGGCCGGTAAATCACTGTTGCCGGCATCGGCAAGCATCACTCCACCACCATCATCCGCTCTGGCCAGGCATCGATCCAGTGCCGCATTTCATGCAGCAGACTGTGCATCTCCGGCTGATCACGATCATAGATATGACGCTGACGATCATAAGGCCGTGCCAGTCTGAACCAGTCGGTCGGGTTATTACGCAGTTGCGCATCTTTGTAATACAGATTCACCACATCCAGACGGAAGCCATCGACGCCTTTCGCCAGCCAGAACTCCATAACCTGTTTAACGGCCTGTTTAACCGCAGGATTGCGCCAGTTAAGGTCGGGTTGCTGTGGCAGAAAAGAGTGGTAATACCAGGCCTGACGCTGAGCGTTAAAGGTCCAGCCGCGCCCGCCAAAACAGCCAAGCCAGTTATTGGGCGGCTGTTTACCCTTATGCCAGATATACCAGTCGGCTTTATCAGAATCCGGATCGCAGCTTTGCTGGAACCAGGGATGCTGGTCGGAGGTATGATTGACCACCAGATCGAGAATAATCCGGATCTGGCGCTGATGCGCCTGCTGCAGTAATTCGTCGAAATCATCCATGCTGCCGAACTGCGGATCGATAGCGCAATAGTCGCTGATGTCGTAACCAAAATCGCGCATGGGGGATGGAAAAAACGGTGACAGCCAGATGGCATCAATGCCGAGAGATTGTTCAGTGCCATCATTTAAATAATCAAGCCGCTGAATCAGGCCCTGCAGGTCACCGACACCATCGCCATTGCTGTCCTGAAAACTGCGCGGATAGATCTGATAAAACACTCCCTGTTGCCACCAGTTCATAAAGGCCTCTGCTGTCAGTAATAAGGCGATTATGGACGGCGCTTTGTGACAGAGGTATGAAGCCCAGGCGTAATTACCACCGCTCTTACAGCCATCAGGTTCCGTCGGGTGGAGGCAGCAGCCAGCGTAGGCATAGCTGGCGCAGTTGTTCCTGACGGATAGGTTTGCTGAGGAAATCATCAAAGCCGCTGTTCAGGGCTTTTTCCTTGTATTCAGGCAGGGCATGAGCTGTGAGAGCAACCACCGGAATGTGCTTATAGTCCGAGGCTTCCTGCTCATGCTCCCGCAGCCGCTGGGTGGCGGTAAATCCATCCATAACCGGCATTTCACAGTCCATTAAAATCATATCTGGATGAGCCTGTTGTTTTTCCTGCCAGGCCTTAATAAGGCTACTGCCATCGGAAAAAATTTCATATTTAAGACCAAGGTTGCGCAGCATGCCGACAACCACTTTTTGGTTGACCGGATTATCTTCAGCCACCCAGACCAGGCAATCTTTGAATAATTGTGCCGGTACTATGTGTTTATTTCCGTATTGCGTACCGACGCCATTGAGACGGTGCACGATGCTGGACGTTTTTAACGGCCGCACAATCTGTTGCAAAGGATTGAGTGCCGGGCTGTTTTCATCGCATAAATACAACAGGCGCCGGTAATGCTGAGTGTTGCTTTCCTCCGGGGGCTGATCACTGAATAAAAGATCGGCCGGAGCCTGTTCCGTTACCTGAAAACCAAGCTCGCGCATAAACCGGGTAACCAGTTCCCGCTCTTCTGCCTTAGACAGCTGAATATGTACAGTACCAGTATCAATGACTTCAATATTCACCGGATTATCTGGCTGGCAGTCGGGCAGGGTAAAAATAAACTCTGTGCCCTCGCCGCTGCGGCTGTGAACGTTGATATCGCCACCGAGTAATTCGCTTAACTGTTTGCAGATGCTCAGGCCCAGCCCGGTGCCGCCGTAATTGCGTGAGGTAGAGGCATCAGCCTGGCTGAAATGTTCGAATAAACGCGTTTGATATTCCTTGCTGATACCGATACCGGTGTCTTTGATACTGAGCAGCATTTTCTGCTCACTGAAACGCAGGGTCAGAACAATACTGCCGCTATTGGTAAATTTAACGGCATTACTGAGCAGGTTGTTGACGATCTGGCGCAGACGGGTTGGGTCGGTATGAATCGTCTGATACAGCGGCAGGTGCAGATGGGCAAGCAGAACCAGACCTTTTTCTTTTGCCTGCTGGGAATACAGCGTCAGGCAGTCACTGATCAGTTCATGTAAAGGTACTTCCTGCATCTCCAGCTGCAGTTTGCCGGAATTCATTTTTGACAGGTCCAGAATGTCATTAAGAATGGTGAGCAGGGATTCTCCGGACGTACTGATGGTTTCCAGATAGCGTTGCTGTTGCGGGTCGAGGGGAGTTTGCCCCAGTAACTGCACCATCCCCAGTACGCCATTCAGTGGTGTACGGATTTCGTGGCTCATCATGGCCAGAAATACCGATTTAGCCTGGTTTTCCAGTTCGGTCTGTTTACGCTGCAGTTCTGCTTCCTGCATGCGATAGCGCGAGCGCAGGCTTTCTCTCTGTGCTTCCGTCATCTGCTCCAGCGTTAGTTTATGTTGCTGGCGTTCTTCATAAAAACGCAGGGCAATGGCCATGCTGTGAGTACAGACCAATAAAATGGAGCCAATGTGTGAAGAGTATTCAATTAATGGCGTGATGGGCAGCAAGCCTTCTTTACTCAGACTGTGCACGATGACCCCCAGCAGCAGGGTCAGCCAGCCGCCGGCATACAATAAACCGGATAAGGTCCGCTGCAGGGCTGCGCTGATACCGACAATCAGACTGAGCAGGCTGATGATAAACGTAGCCGCCATGGTTATTTTTACTGCGGGCTGATAATCAATAAACGGATTAAGGATAAACACCAGCAACGCCAGATATAAACAGCCCTGATTAATCCGGTGCAGGCGTGGATGATTATGTTTTAAGCGCAGAAAACGTCGTGCAAATAACGTAGCAAAGATACAGGCAGCGGCAACAGCCAGAATGGTCAGGCGTTCTTCCAGCCATAAGTTGTCGGGCCACAGATATTCAAAACCATAACCACTCAGTGAAATGTAGAAAAGCAGATAAGCCAGCAGAAAGCAGGTGAAATACAGGATGTACATTTCACGGGTTGTTGCAGCAATAAAAAAATTAAACAGCAGAATGGCTGCAATAAAACCGATATACAGACCGGCGCTCAGATAATCACTGGCCGCTTCCGCTTCCTGTTCGTCCCTTAACCAGAAGGTAACAGGCAGTTGCAGAGAGCCTGCGCTTTGTACCCTGAGATAAATCTCGTACTCACCGGCGTAATTCAGCCGCAGGGGAATATGAAAATTACGGTGTCGCAGGGGGCGCTGGCTGAACGGCAAGCGATCACCAAACTGTTCCTGCTGAATGGTTCGCTGGTCAAACTGCAGATACAGATCAACCCGGTCGAGCAACGGGAATTCAATACTTAACCGCCACTGGTCACTGGCTTCTGGCAATGTTACACGCAGCCGGAACCAATAAGCGTCTGGCGATAAACCGAAATTCGGAGTGGTATCCGGGTGGCGTCGCCACTCGGGTTTTAAAGCCTTTAATTCGTCCAGAGTAAGAGCTTGCCGGCTGTCTTCCCGCCAGTACTCAAGTTCGCGCCCGAGGAGACGGCCAGAGTCCTGTTCGCTGAGTGTCCAGCTGGCCGGTGTTACGGCAAGGGCAGTCGCCGACTGGCCAAAAAGGCAGAGCAGAAATATCAGGGAGGCAGCAAACCGGATAACCGACAGATAACCGGAATCAGCGGCGGATGCCTTGTTGTTGGCTGCGATAATCACCCGGTGTCAGTCCCATCCATTTTTTGAAAGCGCGGTGGAATGTGCTGGTTTCGGTGTAGCCCAGATACTCGGCAATTTCACGGATACTGGTATCCTGCTGCGCCAGACGCAGGCTGGCTTCCTCCAGCCGGCATTCATCTTTCAGTTTCTGAAAGGAGGTCTGCTCATCATGCAGGCGCCTCCTCAGTGTAGCACTGGATACACCGAGCTGAGCGGCGCTTTCCGCCAGATCCGGAAGGCTGTCGATATCGTAACGGCGGAACAGCTGACGCAGTTTACCGGTCATGCTTTCATGCGGATTCGGCCGGGCGAGGAAATCGGCCGGAGAGTGATTTAAAAAGGCGCGCAGGGAGGCCGCGGTCTGACTGACCGGCAGGCTGAGTACCCGGCTGGGAATCAGCAGATAGGTGCTGTCTTCGTTGAATTTAACCGGTGTGGCAAACAGGTTCTGATACAGCGCAGCATGCACCGGTGGCGGATAACAGCAGCCCACCGACAACAGAGGAATACCCTGGCCAACCAGCCAGCTGCTCAGCCGGTGCCAGATAGCCAGCAGGGATTCGCTGAGAAAGTGATCGGGGTCTGCAGCCGGGTCGTGTTCAATTTGCAGCCGCGATAGCTGCGGACCGCGAATAACACGGATATTGGGGGCGCCGTCAAACAATGCGTAAAAGCGCCTGGCACGATGCAGGGCATGCTCCAGTGATGAACAGCTGATGATGGCCTTGCACATCATGGCAAAGGTGCCGGAATGGCTGCGTACTTTCGCCAGCCCCATAAATTCATCATCACTGTGGGCCCACAGGGTTGCCATCAGGCTGGCATAGTCATTGGCATTAATCTGTCCCTCAGGATCGGCCAGAATGGCAGCATCCAGCCCGGCAGCGGCCCACAATTGTTCGGGGTCCAGACCAAGACCGGCAGCGCCGCGCAGTGGCGCATCAATAAAAGGGCGGGGTATCCAGTGACTCGACATGCCTGTAACTCACAGTATCCGGCCGGAGTGGCCGGGTGTGATTTTGTTGTTATTGATCAGGAATGGCAAGGTTTGTTGAGCATATATGTCATGCAGATTCAGGCGCCGGCTTAGTGTGCTTTGGGCTGATAGACCGTGGTTTTGTTACGACCACTTTCTTTGGCGTGATACAGCGCTTTGTCGGCGGCCTGCAGCCAGTCCTGAGCACTGGCGAAGCCTTTCTGATAACGGGCAATACCCAGGCTTGCGGTGGCATGGATGCTTTGCTGATCATGCCTGACTTCCATGCGTTCGATCATTTTGCGGATACGCTCGGCAAAGACCACGGCCTCTTCTTCATCGGTATCGACCAGCAGAGCAGCGAATACTTCACCGCCGAAACGGCAGACATGGTCGGTCTGACGCAGTGTCTGACGTATGCCCTCCGATACCGAGCGCAGTACCTCGTCACCGGCCTGGTGACCATAGCGGCCATTAATGGTACGGAAATCGTCCAGATCAAACATGACCAGTGTGCTTGGTAATACCGAACGCTGGCAGCGCAGAAATTCACGCTCAATATCTTTCAGCCAGTAACCGCGACTGGACAGCTCGGTCAGCTGGTCTGTGCGGTTCAGTTCATTCAGGGTCTGGTGAGCAGACTGTACGTCTTCGCGGCTGACGGCAATGTCGGTCACGTCATAAATAATCACGCAGATATGATCAACGCTGCGGTTAATCGACTCCAGCGGAATAATGCTGGTGTTCTGATACATCACCGACGCGCGGCCGGTAATGGGGCGGTAATTTTTAAAGCGGAATAAATACGGACGCTGCTCCCAGATGGTAAAGGTGCGGGTTTTCAGCTGATAAACCGGCTCCGCTTTTTTCATGAACCAGTCTTTGGGAATTTCGTTGAACAGCTCGAACAGGTTTTCGCCCTTGGCTTTTTGCGGGCTTAAGCCACTGTGGCTTTCCATAAAGCCATTCCACAGCTGGATATTGTACTGGCGGTCGAGTACCACCAGACCGACGTCGATATTCTGCAGAATATCCATCAGCCAGTGGATGTCACCAAATTCAATGTTTGAATCCGTCATACGTTAATCCAGCAGATAATTAATTTTGTTGTTCAGTTTCGCGACCGAGTCTTCGGTAAACAGCAACAGCAGGTCGCAATCGATATTCACATGCTCGATGGTGTAGTGAATTTCAATCGCCAGGGTTTTGGTCCACTGATGATTGCCACTTTTTAAAATGTCATCGACTTTACAATGCTGGCCAAGCACCACCGGGTGGCCCTGATTAAAGTGAATTTCCAGTTGCTCACCGATACCCTGAATACAGGCGCCGATTAACAGCGAACTGACGTCCATTAATAATTCCAGCTCGCCGTAACGGTCGAGTTCGCCACCATAATTCATCAGTGCGGCCAGATCTGAGAAGCTGGTGTCGTTAAACAACAGCAGCGCTTCACCGGCAATACCTGAACCAATAAACCCCTGGCATACCGCCGACATAGCCGAATCGGTTTCAGCATCCTGAATCGCCATGTGCAGATCGCTGGATTCAATCAGGTTTACTTTGGGAATCGGCAGCACCACATAGACATCCAGCAGTCGTGCCAGACGGTCAGCGGCCTGGCCCATGGCGACGTTAGTCAGCTCCTGATAACAGTCGCGCTGGTCTTCGTTCAGAGATACTGCGGTAGATGTGACGCTCATATCAGGCCCCTGTCAGAATGCCATATTCGGTCAGCACTTCGCGGGCTTTATCGGCATCAATCGGCTTCTTGATAAAAGCCATTGCCCCGAGTTTTTTGACTCTGTCCTGAGCATCGGGCTGAATATCGCCGGATACCACAATCACCATGGCGGGCAGATCTTCTTTGCGGATGGTTTCCAGTACGCCGTAGCCATCCATATTGGGCATGGTCAGATCGAGAAAAACCACTTCGCCTTTTCCTTCGCGGATGGCCTGTACGCCTTCCACGCCATCACCGGCAAAATGAATGTCCACTTCCCATTCTTTGGGGATCGCCCGTGCCATTTGTTTACGGGCAAAACTTGAGTCATCGCAGATCAGAACGTTGGTAGCCATAGCTGTCATCGGCAGAGAAATTGATGACTAAGTAATAGTTGCCCGCTGCTTATTGAGCAACTAATCGGAAGGAATAGAGGGAAGAAACTGCTGTTGCAGCCTGATAGTCAGACGAAGGTATCAGGCTACAGTAAGAACGGCCTCAGCGTTTATCGTAAACCACCACCAGCTGACGGCTGAGTGCCAGCAGCACACCATCGGCGGTGTAAATCCGGGCCTCAGTATGGCCATAACCATCGTGAGCCTGGCGGATATCCGCCTCATACCAGAGCCAGTCGCTGCCGCCCGGTAACTGTGGCAGCTGGCTTAACGGCGTCACCATCTCGATGCTCCAGGTCACGCTGGCACAGGGAGCGGGGCTTTTCAGTTTTTGCAGCAGCGTTGGCGGCCAGGCATCGATCAGGGCGACCAGATGGGCATTGCTCAGCGCGCGTTCGCCATCGTTAAAGCGCATCCAACCACGGATAACATTGTGTTTGCTGTTGGTGAAGGGCAGGCCGCCTTCCACGTAGGTGAAGTTAATATGCTGGGTAAATTCCGGAGTTATGCCTTTGATAAAGGGCATGGCCTGACCTGATCCCGGCGTGCCACAGCTGACAGGTGGCAGCTTAACCTCGATATCCGATTCCCGCTCTCGGCCGAAACAGGCATTAACCAGTGTAGTAACCTGATCCTGCTGCACGGTCTGGCCCTGATAGTGAGCAACGGATTTACCAACGCGGATGCTTTGGCTGCTGAGGGTGAAAGGTTCAGCGGTATTGAGCGGGCCGCAAAAACTGACATTCAGTGAACGCAGAACCTGGCCGTCGTCCAGACCCTGTTCTATGCGGTGCAGGATTAATGCTGCTGACAGGCCGCCAAAGGTGGTGCGGCCCTGACCCCAGCTGGGATGGATTTCCAGCGTATCCTGCTGATTAACCTGCTGCAGGTAATCGTCAAAATTCATAGCATTTCTCTTTAAGGGGCAGATCCCTTTTAAGGGCTGATCCGGGTGTGTATCGGGGATATTTCTCAGGCGTCAAACCATAGCACAGGGCGCTTGTTTGTCTTATAGGGTGGTGAGAAAAACGTTCAGTTCTTATGTTTGTTGTGAGCAATTCTGTTAACGACACCGGGCGAAGCGATCATTGCCAAAATTCAGCTTTCCGGTATAACGGGCGCCCTTTGCGCCGGTCAGGCCATTTCCTGATAGAATTCACACAGTCGTGCTGTGCCTGTCTGGCTGTCACAATCACCCTCAGCGGAGATCTTATGAGCTTATCGGTTAAAACACGGGCCGAGCGTTTCGTTGCCACCCTGCGCCACTGTCAGGTTTTGGGGCTGACGGTTGAAAGCGCGCAGGACAATGTACTGGTTATGCGCCTGCCATACAGCGAACAGATTGTAGGCAACCCGGTCACCGGCACTGTGCATGGCGGCAGCCTGACCACGCTGATGGATACCGCCTGTGGTACGGCGGTGTTTTCCTCGCTGCCGGGCTTCGAGCTGTGCCCAACGCTGGATCTGCGTATGGATTATATGAAAGCGGCAACACCAAACCGCGATCTGTTTGCCGAAGCACGGGTAACGCGCGTGGCCAGCTCAGTGGTGTTTACCGAGTGCGAAGTATTTCAGGGCGAGGAACGCGATCTGGTGGCCAAGTGCGCTGCTACCTTTATGCGTATCGGCGAAAATATGACCCCACCGGAATTCCGTGCCCGTATCGAGCAGGGCGATGATGTAACGGCTGCAGGAGCTGCACAATGAGTTTTGAAACCGTGCTGCAACAGGCGCAGCAGAGTGGTAATTTCCAGCCGCTGGTGGATGGTATTCCCTATGCCAATTTAATTGGCCTGAAATTTCAGCGTTTTGGTCAGGATGTGCTGTTTCATCTGCCGGCCAACGAAGACAATATCGGCAATCCGATTTTACCGGCCATTCATGGCGGCGTAATCGGCGGCTTTATGGAGCTGGCGGCGTCACTGCATCTGATGATGACCATGGATACCGCCGCCTTACCGAAAATGATCGATTTTTCTCTCGACTATCTGCGTGCCGGACGTCATCAGGATACCTTTGCTGAATGTCAGGTCTGGCGTCAGGGCTCGCGTGTCGCCAACGTCGCCATTACCGCCTGGCAGACCGAACGCACCAGCCCGATTGCCACGGCCCGCGCGCATTTTCTGCTGGCGCGTTAATGTCCGGCTGTTTCACTTACGGCGGCTTTTCTGACCGCCGTTGATGCCTGCCCGGCGCGGATGTTTTGCATAAATAACCCGCCGGGTGTCTTGTCCGCGTAGTCTTCTCTGCCGTACACTCTGTACCGATTCTGTCGGGGTGCCTCAGGATGTTCAGCGTGCTGAAACATCAAAGAGGTTGAGATCGCAATGTGTTTGCGGATCCCGTTGAACCTGATCTGGTTAGTGCCAGCGTAGGGAACAGAAAAGCGGGTTTTTCGCGGCTGTCGCCGATTTCTTAAACCCCGGTCAGTCACCGTTTACGGTGCGGGCTGTCAGTATTTTACTGCTGCCTGTGATCATCTTTTTCTTTTCTTCGCTGCCTGCCGTTATTTTTCTTCCGTCGTCTGCGACGGCTAAAAAGGTATTGAGCATGGGCAAAAACAATTCAGCGCATACATCGTTAAGCGAACAGATGCGTGTTGACGAACTCTCTCTGCAGCCATTTCCGGCGTCCAACAAATTCTATGTGCAGGGCAGCCGTGCCGATTTACAGGTCGCGCTGCGCGAAATTGCGCTGTCCGATACACAGCTGGCTAACGGTAAAACCGAAGCCAATGCGCCGGTGCGGGTATACGATACCTCCGGCCCTTACACCGACCCGGCCGTGAGTATTGATGTGCGCAAGGGGCTGCAACCGCTGCGTCAGAACTGGATTAATGAACGGGCCGATACTGAGGAGCTTGCCGGTTTCAGCTCCGAATATGCGCGTGTCCGCGATATGAACCTGACGCTGGAAAAACTGCGTTTTGAACTTAAGCGTCGTCCGCGCCGGGCATTAGCGGGCAAAAATGTCACCCAGCTGCATTATGCGCGTCAGGGCATTATTACCCCGGAAATGGAATATGTGGCCATCCGCGAAAATCTGGCATTAAGCCGGGCACAGCTGGATGAGGCACAAAAAAGCCAGCATCCGGGCATGAGTTTCGGCGCGTCGATTCCGGCGGAAATTACCCCGGAATTTGTCCGCTCAGAAATTGCCCGTGGCCGGGCGGTTATTCCCAATAATATTAACCACCCGGAAACCGAGCCGATGATTATCGGCCGTAATTTCCGCACCAAGGTCAATGCCAATATCGGCAATTCGGCGGTGACGTCTTCCATCGAAGAAGAAGTGGAAAAGATGGTCTGGGCCACCCGCTGGGGTGCCGATACCGTGATGGATTTATCCACCGGCGATCATATTCACGAAACCCGTGAATGGATTATCCGTAATTCACCGGTGCCTATTGGTACCGTGCCTTTGTATCAGGCGCTGGAAAAATGCAACGGCGTGGCCGAAGACCTGACCTGGGAATTATTCCGCGATACCTTAATTGAGCAGGCCGAACAGGGCGTGGATTATTTCACTATTCACGCCGGTGTGCGTCTGGCGCATGTGCCGCTGACCGCCAAACGGGTGACGGGTATTGTCAGCCGTGGTGGTTCGATTATGGCGAAATGGTGTTTGGCGCATCATAAAGAGAGTTTCCTGTACACCCATTTCGAAGACATCTGCGAAATTATGAAAGCCTACGATGTCTGCTTCTCCCTTGGCGATGGTCTGCGCCCCGGCTCCATTGCCGATGCCAATGACGAAGCGCAGTTTGCCGAATTAAAAACCCTGGGTGAATTAACCAAAATCGCCTGGAAGCACGATGTGCAGACCTTTATTGAAGGTCCGGGCCATGTACCAATGCATTTAATTAAAGAAAATATGGAGATGCAGCTCGAGCATTGTGACGAAGCGCCGTTTTATACCTTAGGGCCGCTGACCACCGATATTGCACCGGGCTACGACCATATAACTTCAGGCATCGGCGCGGCGTTAATTGGCTGGTATGGCTGCGCCATGCTGTGCTACGTCACGCCGAAAGAGCATCTGGGCCTGCCCAATAAAGATGATGTTAAACAGGGCTTAATTACCTACAAAATTGCTGCTCATGCCGCTGACTTAGCCAAGGGCCATCCGGGCGCACAGCTGCACGATGATGCGATGTCGAAGGCGCGTTTTGAATTCCGCTGGCAGGATCAGTTCAACCTTGCCCTTGATCCTGATACGGCGCGCAGTTACCACGACGAAACCCTGCCGAAAGAAGGCCATAAGCTGGCACATTTCTGTTCTATGTGCGGGCCAAAATTCTGCTCGATGAAAATCTCGCAGGAAGTGCGCGATTTTGCTTCGGCCCAGGAGGCGGAAGATGCACAGCAAAGCGAAGGCGTGCTGCAGAGCGAAGAAGCGCAGCAGGGTATGGCTGAAAAAGCCGCAGAATTCCGCGCCAGCGGCAGTGCGCTGTATCAGGAGGCCGAAGCATGAGCGAACAGCGTCGGGTTTGTATTGCCGGCGCGGGCCTGATGGGCAGCTTACTGGCGTGGCGTCTGGCCCGTCAGGGCTTTCAGGTGGAGGTGTACGAAGCTGCCGCCGAAGATCAGCCCGCCAGTGCGGCGCACACCGCCGCGGCAATGGTCGCGCCTTACAGCGAGCGCTCACTGGCGCATCCGGATGTCTTTGCGCTGGGCCTGCAGTCGTTACAACTGTGGCCGCAGTTATTACCGGAGCTGCACGCAGACAGTGGCATTGCCGTGCACTATGGCCAGAGCGGCAGTCTGGTGGTGGCCCATCCGGCGGATCAGGCCGAGCTTGCGCAGTTTGCTCAGGATCTGCGTCAGGGCGGTTTATGGAATCCGGCCGATGACGGGTGTGAAAACGAAGCCGCCATTCAGCGTCTGAATCAGGCGCGGTTGCAGGACCTTGAGCCAGCGCTGAATCCGCAACTGGCCGAAGGTTTCTGGCTGCGCCACGAAGCCTGGGTCGATAACCGTGCGTTATTACCGGCTCTGCATCAGGCCGCCCGCAGCTTTGGTACGCGCTTTTATTTTTCAACAGCGCTGAACGATTTCCCGCCTTACGCCGATATTAAGCTCGATTGTCGCGGACTGGGCGCCAAATCCGCCTTGCCACAGCTGCGTGGCGTACGTGGTGAGGTGTTGTGGATTGAAAGCCAGGAGGTGCAGATTTCGCGGCCGATACGGTTGCTGCATCCGCGCTATCACCTCTATCTGGTGCCGAAAGGGCGCCACCGTTATGTGCTGGGTGCTACCGAAATCGAAAGTGAAGACCGCTCGCCGGTCAGTGTGCGCTCCGCGCTGGAAATGCTCAGTGCGCTCTATTGCCTGAGTCCGGCGCTGGCCGAAGCGCGGATTCTGAACTTCGACGTCAATTTACGCCCGGCACTGGCCGATCATCGTCCGCAGATCCTTGCTCAGGATGATGGGCTGCTCAGCATTAACGGCCTGTTCCGTCACGGTTATCTGCTGGCGCCAGCGCTGCTGCAGCGCCTGCAACAACAGCATGGCTTAGCTCTTGGACTGGAGCCTGCGCCAACCGGGCAGTCCGCCCCTTCAAAGTCTATCCCCTCGCAAGCCATCGCCTTCGGAGGTGAAGCATGCGCCTGATTATTAATGGCGATTCTTGTGATCTGCAGGTCAGCACAGGGCTTAGCCTGCAGCAATTGCTGCAACAGCTTGGCTATCTGCAAATACGGCCGGAGGATGCGGCTGTGAGTGGCAATTTTATTGTTGCCGTGAACCAGCAGATCGTCAGTGCAGCGCTCTATGCGGGTACATACCTTAACGAAGATGACTGCATCGATATTCTCGGTGCCATTACCGGTGGCTGAGCAGGGTTCTGGAGAAGGATATGAATACAGAAAATAATGTTGCACCTGACGCTGGTGCCGACGTGCTGCAGATTGCCGGTGAAACGATCAGCAGCCGTTTGTGGCTGGGCTCCTCCCTGTACCCGTCACCACAGGTGATGGGGGATGCCATTGCCGCGGCAACCCCCGGATTTGTCACCGTCTCGCTGCGCCGGCAGAGTGCTGCTCAGGTACAGGAGCAGGTGAGTGAACATGGCCACTGGCATCTGCTGCATCAGCAACTGGCCAGTACCGGGGCAAAACTGCTGCCCAATACAGCCGGTTGTCACAGTGCCCGTGAAGCGATTCTGCTGGCGCAGATGGCGCGTGAGCTGTTTGCCACCGACTGGATCAAGCTCGAAGTTATCGGTGACGACTACAGCCTGCAGCCGCATCCGCTGCAGCTGGTGGACGCCGCGCGCGAGCTGGTGGCGCAGGGGTTTAAGGTGCTGCCGTACTGCACTGACGATCTGGTGCTGTGTCAGACCCTGCTGGAGCTGGGCTGTGCGGCGGTGATGCCCTGGGGCGCTCCTATTGGCACCGGCAAAGGACTGATGAATCCGTATCAGCTGAAAACCCTGCGCGAACGTCTGCCACAGGCGGTATTGGTGGTGGATGCCGGACTGGGTAAACCCTCTCAGGCGATGGCGGCGCTGGAAATGGGCTTTGATGCGGTACTGCTCAACACGGCGGTGGCGCGTGCGCATGATCCGGCGGCGATGGCAGCGGCGTTTAAGCAGGCGGTGGATGGCGGCCGGGCTGCCTATCGCGCAGGCCTGATGTGCGAGCGTGATCAGGCATCGCCTTCCACGCCGACGCTGGGGCTGCCGTTCTGGCATCAGACCGGAGGCGGAGTATGAGCCTCTGTTCAGGCCCGGTGAACCGGGCAAAAATCTGGAGCATTGCCGCCTCCGACTGCAGTGCCGGCGCCGGCAGTCAGGCGGATTTAACCATGGCGCGGGCGCTGGATACCGATTGTGCCACGCTGATCTGCGCCATAACCGCGCAGAACAGTCAGGGCGTGCAGGCCGTTGAGGTGCTGTCGCGGGCAATGCTGGAGCGGCAATGGCAGAGCCTGAAAGCCGATGGCTGGCCGCAGGCGATTAAAATCGGCTGGCTGCCACCGGGCAATCTGCTGCTGCCCTGGTTGCTGGAAAAACTGCAGGAATATTCCGGGCCAGTAATCTGGGACCCGGTGCTGTCGGCATCGCAGGGTGGTTTCCCCCAGGCCAACTGGTCGAAAGACGCATTGCAGGCCCTGCTGCAGCGGGTTGATGTACTGACGCCTAACCTGGCAGAAGCACAGGCGCTGCTGACGTTATTACAGCCGCAGGATGATGGCGGTGCTGTACAAAACGATTACGCGCCAAACAATTGCGCAGACATCTCTGCCGCACTGCAGGCACTGGGCGTTAATCATCTGCTGATTACCGGCGGCGACAGCGCTCAGGCTGGCAGTGCTGAATCTGACGAATGGGTTCAGGATGCGTTCTTTGCGGCTCCTCTGAATGCTTCTGCAGATGCTTTCGGTGATCAGCTGCCGGGCCCGGATTTATTGCGGGCGTTTGTTTTTCGCCACCGGCGCTTACCGCTCAAGGCGCACGGTACCGGCTGTCATCTGGCCAGTGCCATTGCCTGCGGTCTGGCGCAGGGCTATACGCTGTACGATGCCCTGACCAGAGCGGTGGCGGCTGTGCGTCTGGCGATCCGCTCGGCCAGTGAGCGCGCCAATGGTTACCACAATGCCTGGGCGCGGCCGCTGAGTGAGTCGGTGGCCGAAGACTGGCCGCAGGTTGTTCCTATGCAACAGCGGGCATCGGCTGTGCATTTTCCGCGCTTGCCGCAGCCTCTGGGGCTTTATGGGCTGGTGGATAATCTGCCGCATCTTAAGCGTCTGCTGGCGCTGGGTATCGACAGCCTGCAATGGCGGGTTAAATCGCCGGGGGCAGAGCATAAAGCTCAGACCGCTGAGGCAATTCATTATGCTGCAGAATCCGGAGTACCTTTGTTTATCAACGATGACTGGCAGCTGGCGCTGGAGCTGGGGGCCTTTGGTGTGCATCTGGGGCAGGAAGATCTGCTCACGGCGGATCTGCAGGCGCTGGCGGAAGCGGGTATCGCGCTGGGCATCAGCACCCACAGTGACTGGGAGATTGCCCGTGCGCGCGGGGTGAATCCGTCTTATATCGCCTTTGGCCCGGTGTTTACGCCGCTGTCGAAAGTGTTGCGTTACCAGCCTTTGGGCACGGAAACGTTAGCCCTGTGGGTTGAACGTTTTACCGATCATCGGCTGACCTGTATCGGCGGGATTACAACAGCGAATATTGCTCAGGTCGTGGCCAGTGGCATTGATTCGGTCGCCATTGTAACTGAGCTTGCCGACGATGAAGCGCTGCCGCAGCGGCTGGCCGATTTGCGTAAGTGTATTCCGGCGCTTGAAAAGCGTTGCGGCGTCCCCATTTAAACAACACTGTTTTTTATGGCGCGTTGTAAAGGAGACGAACATGACCGCAGCCAGCAAAGAAACCTTGGGTTTTAAAACCGAAGTTAAACAACTGCTGCATCTGATGATTCACTCTTTGTATTCCAACAAAGAGATTTTTCTGCGTGAGTTGATTTCCAACGCTTCAGACGCCTGCGACAAGCTGCGCTTTGAAGCCCTGCAGAACGATGCTCTGTTTGAAGGTAATGCAGATCTGGGCGTACATATCGATTTTGACAGCGAAGCCCGTACCCTGACCATTGAAGACAATGGTATCGGTATGAACCGTGAAGAGGTGATTAATCACCTCGGCACCATCGCTAAATCCGGTACGGCCGAATTCCTCAGCAAACTGAGCGGCGATCAGAAAAAAGATTCGCAACTGATTGGCCAGTTTGGTGTTGGCTTTTATTCGGCCTTTATTGTCGCCGATAAAGTCACGGTTGAAACCCGTCGTGCCGGTGATGATGCGTCTGAAGGCGTGTGCTGGGAATCGGCCGGTGAGGGTGAATTTACCCTGGAAAGCATCGATAAAACTGAACGCGGCACCCGCATTACCCTGCACCTGAAAGAAGACGATTCAGAATTTGCTGACAGCTTCCGTCTGCGTTCACTGATTAAAAAATATTCAGATCATATCGCGGTGCCTGTGTATCTGCCGCAGGAAGTCAGTGAAGATGACGCTGACGGCGAGAAAAAACAGATTCCGGAAGCGGTTAACCAGGCCAAGGCGCTGTGGACCCGCAGTAAGTCCGATCTGAGCGATGACGAATATAAAGAGTTTTACAAGCACGTTTCCCATGATTGGAACGACCCGCTGCTGTGGTTGCACAACCGTGTGGAAGGCAAACTGGATTACACCAGTCTGCTGTATATTCCGGCCAAGGCGCCGTTCGATATCTGGAACCGCGAAGCGACCCGTGGTCTGAAACTGTACGTGCAGCGTGTCTTTATTATGGATGACGCTGAGCAGTTCCTGCCGTTGTACCTGCGCTTTGTGAAAGGTGTGCTGGATTCCAACGACCTGTCGCTGAACGTTTCCCGCGAAATTCTGCAGAAAGACAAACAGGTCGACAGCCTGCGCAGCGCGCTGGTTAAACGGGTACTCGATTCACTGGAAAAACTGGCGAAAAATGAGCCGGAAAAATACCAGAGCTTCTGGGATGAATTCGGTGATGTGCTGAAAGAGGGCCCGGCAGAAGATTTCGCTAACCGTGAAAAAATTGCCAAGCTGTTCCGCTTTGCCACCACCAAGAGTGACAGTGCCGTACAGAATGTCGGTCTGGAAGACTATGTTGCGCGCATGCGTGAAGGCCAGAAAAAGATTTACTACATCACCGGCGACAACTATGCCGCGGTGTCCAGCAGCCCGCATCTGGAATATTTCCGTACTAAGGGTGTTGAAGTGCTGCTGCTTACCGACCGTGTTGACGAGTGGATGGTTGGCCACCTGACCGATTTCGACGGCAAGGTCTTCCAGGATGTAACCAAAGGCGAACTGGATCTGGATGAACTGGCGGATGCTGCGGAAAAAGAGCAGCAAAAAGCGCTGGAAGAAACCCATAAAGATCTGGTTGAACGCGTGCAGAAAGCGCTCGAAGGTGAAGTGAAAACTGTCCGTGTCAGCTCGCGTCTGACTGATTCTCCGGCTTGTCTGGTGGTTGGCCAGTACGATATGGGTGGTCATATGCGCCGGCTGATGGAAGCAGCGGGGCAGGCGGTTCCGGAGCCTGAAACGGCCCTGGAAATTAATCCGTCGCATCCGCTGATCGAACGTCTCGACAGTGAGCAGGATGA
Source organism: Thalassolituus sp. UBA2009 (assembly GCF_002335285.1). Taxonomy (NCBI): domain Bacteria; kingdom Pseudomonadati; phylum Pseudomonadota; class Gammaproteobacteria; order Oceanospirillales; family Oceanospirillaceae; genus Thalassolituus; species Thalassolituus sp. UBA2009. The sequence goes on along the minus strand of NZ_DDCJ01000068.1, from coordinate 62,101 downwards.
AAGCCGTTTCGCCGAATTGGCGCAGGTGATTCATGCCCAGGCGCAACTGGCGGAAGGCAGCCAGTTAAAGCAGCCGGCGGAATATGTCGCGCGCCTGAACAAACTGTTGCTCGATTTAATGCGTTAATTACAGCGTTTACTGGTCTAAGGGCCTGTTGATATTAATCAAACAGGCCTTGCTTGCGGCGGCCGTGGTTTAACCACTGCCACCGCACTGCTATTATGCCGGCAAATAAAAATCAGCTGCTGTCTGTTGCTCTCTTTGTGGGAGAACAGTGACGGGTTATCCGCGCAGCAGCCGGTACTGTGATCTGATTATTGGGGAATACTATGAAAATGTTGCGTATGACTGCTCAGGGAATTCTGACGGCCGGTGCACTGGTTTTACCGACTCTGGTACAGGCAGGTGGTTCACTGGATATCAGTCTGGCCGATGATGTCGCCCGTGTTGCTTACGATGCCACCCAGATGGGTTCCGGGCTGCACATTAATCTGGCTGCGCTGCATCATGAAGATGACGGTGATATGGTTTCTGCGGGATTGCACGTAGTGGATGTGCGCCCATCAACCAGTCACCTGTATATCGGTGTGGGTGCAAAAGTGATTGCCTTTACCACCGATGATTTTGATGGCGCGGCTATGGGTGTTGGTGGCTTTTTCCGCTACAGCTTCCCGGCAGCTCCAGATGTCGGTCTGGCGGGCTATGCCTATTACGCACCGCCGGTTGTATCATTCGGTGATGCCGAAAACATGATCAACAGCGATATCCGTCTGCAGTTCAGTCTGCTGCCTACGGCACGAATCTATGGCGGCTATCGTTACAACAGCATCCGTATTGAAGATATTAATGACCGTTACAAGCTGGGCGATGGTGCTCACTTCGGTCTGACCATCGACTTTTAATCTCAATTTTCCGCCGGAGCAGGCTATGTCGCAGTGGATTGGCTTCACCAATCAGAAACTCTATCAGTGCCGGTTGTTGCTGGAACAGCTGGCTGCTCAGCAGTCGGCTGCTCCAGCCTTGAAGCAGGCGCTGGAAGAGAGTGCGCTGTATCAGCTGCGCGATGCCTGGTTGTCTTACCTGGCCGAACTGGGTGATATGGTTGCTTATCGTCAGCCTGTCCGCTCTCTGGAATCACTGCTGCAGAATGCGCCGCTGACCACCGGCGAAATGCGCGAGCTGCAGCATCTGGCGGAGAATGGATTTTCCTGGCTGGCACAGATGCTGGCAGCGGCAGATGCTCAGGGACGTCCGTCCGGAATGAATCAGCCTGCAGCGGCCGTACAGACGGTTGAGGCTCAGGGCCGGATTGCGTTGGTTGCCACCCCGCACTCACCGGTTGCCGGTTGGCTGCAGGATCTGACCCGCCTGATTGAAGACCAGCGCGCCAATCGTCAGGAAAGCTGACTCCTCGATGAGCATATTTATGCAGAACCGTTTACTTTTTATTACTAACGGTTCTGTGTGTCGTTCAAGCTATTGAAAACATCCTGTGATACACTCCCGCGCCCAGTTTTGAGAGGCGGTTATGGCGCGCTTTTTTGAAATCGTAGAACTTTCCAATGGTGATATCGCCCTGCGTCGTGCCGACGATCAGGACAGCGATGCACTGGTGTGTATTCATTTTTCCGAAGATGCCAAGGCCAGCCTGCAGGCGCATCATATGGATGTTGCGCGGGTAATGCTGGAAGCCGGTGTACGTAAAGTCGGCGAGCTTTCCGGTATGGAAGTTGAGCGCGAAGACTTCGACACCCCTGAGTATCAGCAACGACTGCACTGAGCTGTGCTGTGCTGTAGTGAATTGCCTACAGTCCGTACGTGTGAAGCTGTGCTGAAAGCACAAAAAAAGCCCTGATCAAGATCAGGGCTTTTTTTGTGTTCGTCGCTTTCTGCGCCTCAGGGGCGGCGCTGAATCAGCACCACATGGCTGCCGCTCTGGTCGGCCTGCTGGCGAATAATCTGCCGTTCGTGGTTGCTCAGCTCGCCCTGCCATTCAACAATCATATGGCTGTTGCCGGCCGCCAGAACTTTGCTGCACAGGGCCAGCTGGGTGTCATTGCACAGGTCGAGATGAATCACCGGCGAATGCTGCAGGCCCATGCTTTCCAGCCAGCTTTTATTCATCGGACGGTGCGGGCTCAGCCACATCAGCCAGCGCTTATGCGCATTGCACTGTGCCAGCATCGGCAGCAAATGCATGGGCTGAATGGCACTGCCTTCACTGACGATGACCTCGGTCAGACTGCCGCGCAGCGCACTGGTGCTGACCCTGGTCATTCTGCCTGGTTGCTGGCTGCTGAGAGATAAGCCGGCTTCTTCCATTCCGAGTAATAACTGACGCATAACAATCACCCCGAACCTGTGAACAGTTGCTGTTAGCTGCGGCGTACAACGCCGACGTATAAACCTTCAACGGCAAATTCCGTTTCCCGCAGATCAACTTCAATGGGCTTAAAGTCGTCATTTTCCGGGTGCAGAATCACCTGATTACGCTTCTTCTCGTAGCGCTTGACCGTTACTTCGTTATCGACGCGGGCAACGATGATTTCGCCATTACGGGCGGTTTCGGCTTTGTGCACGGCAATGTAGTCGCCGTCGAGAATACCGATGTTCTTCATACTGTCGCCATGAACTTCCAGCAGGAAGTCTGCAGAAGGGCGGAAGAAGCTGGGTGGAATCTCGCAGTATTCGGCGATGTGTTCCTGAGCCAGGATGGGCTCACCGGCGGCTACACGGCCAACGATTGGCAGACCCGGATTCTGCTCTTCAACAATGCGCAGGCCGCGGGAAGCGCCGGGCATAATTTCAATCGCCCCTTTACGTGCCAGCGCCTTTAAGTGTTCCTCTGCGGCGTTAGGCGATTTAAAGCCCAGCTCGGCAGCAATTTCGGCGCGGGTGGGCGGAAATCCTGTTTCTTCCAGTGAGGAGCGGATGAAATCCAGAACCTGCTGTTGTCGTGCCGTGAGCTTGATCATGATGCTTATCCAGTCTGTTGATCCATACAGTATGGTGTAAATGTATACAGTATTTTATCCAGTGTAAACCCCTGTTATCAGCGGTCTGTGGATTACGGTGTATTCACCGCCGTTGTACTGACCCGGATAATGGAATGAGGCTTTTAGCCTTTGGCCGTATATGGGGTTGCCTAAATCTCGTTTTAAACGTATGTTTGAAACAGTTGTTTTGTACTGTCGGCGATGGCAATAAAGCCGCGACAGCGTGATAAGGCAGATGCAGGGTTATGGCACAGAAAGATACGGTAAAAAGTATCCTGAATGCGGCAGAGGAGTTGTTTTCGGAGCGTGGCTTTGCCGAGACCTCATTGCGGAATATCACCACCAAGGCCGGAGTGAATCTGGCGGCGGTGAATTATCATTTTGGCTCTAAGAAGGCGCTGATTCAGGCGGTATTTGCCCGTTTCCTGACGCCATTCTGTGAAGATCTGGAACGTGAGCTGGATGCCGTACAGGCACGTCTGGATGGCAAGGTACCGGAATTACCGGGCATCTTAATGCTGTTGTCGCAGACGGCGCTGCGTGCCGGACATGACAGCCCGCGCCGTCTGGGTATCTTTATGCGTCTGCTGGGGCTGGCTTATACCCAGGGGCAGGGGCATTTACGCCGTTTTCTGCAGAAAGAATACGGCCCGGTGTTTAAAGCCTTTATGCGTCTGGTGACGGCGGCGACTCCTGAGCTTTCCGATGAAGACCGTTTCTGGCGTATTCATTTTATGCTGGGGGCGACGGTGTTTACGTTGTCGGGGGCCGATTCACTGACGGCGATGGCAGAACACGATCTGGGTAAGGGATCGGATATTGCGCAGGTTGTTGATAAATTGATACCTTTCCTCGCATCCGGTCTTAACGCTCCGCATCAGGCTGGTTGAGCGGAGCCGGGCTTTCCGTTTTTCGCTTTTTACCAACAGGCCTTTGCTATGGCGCCCACGGCTGCGCAATCTGCGTTACCGCAAACATTAATAGAAGTGTCTATTACCGATCAGGTACTACGCGTGTCGAGCGCCGGTATCTGCCATCTTTATCCGGTTTCCACGGCGCTTAATGGTGCCGGTGAGCAGGAAAATTCCGGTTGTACCCCCCGTGGCTGGCACCGTGTCCGTGCGGCTATTGGTGCCGGTTTGCCATTGAACACCGTATTTGTTGGCCGGCGCCCGACCGGTGAAATTTATTCGCCTGAACTGGCGCTACAGCAACCACAACGCGACTGGATTTTAACCCGCATTCTGTGGCTGCAGGGACTGGAAGTCGGCGTCAACCGTATGGGCAATGTCGATTCCATGCGCCGTTATATTTATATCCATGGCACACCGGACTCTGAACCTATGGGCCAGCCACTGTCTCATGGCTGTATCCGTATGCGTAACAGCGATATTGCTGAATTATTTGAACTGGTCAGTGCCGGTACGCCGGTGTGGATTCAGCCGCACAGTTTTTCGAGGATTCCATGCCGCAATCTGTAATACAGAACCTGAACCAGCGTATCGGTGTGGTTGCCGATATTGAAGGTACAGAATTAACCGCTGCCGACCGTGAATTTTTATTGCAGCCGGAAATCTGCGGGTTAATTTTTTTCGCGCGTAATTATCAGTCGCCGCAGCAGTTAAAGGCGCTGACCAGCGATATTCTCAGCCTGCGCCCGGATTTATTACTGTGTGTGGATCAGGAAGGCGGTCGCGTACAGCGTTTCCGCGAAGGCTTTACCCGTCTGCCGCCGATGCTGGCGCTGGAAAAAGAATATCAGCACAACAGCACAAAAGCGCTGACCCTGGCCCATGAACTGGGCTGGCTGATGGCCGCCGAGCTGCGTCAGCAGGGAGTGCATCTGAGCTTTGCGCCAGTGCTGGATATTGAAACCGATGTGTCGCAGGTGATTGGCGACCGTGCCTTTGGTCATGATGCAGATACCGTTATTGTGCTGGCTTCCGCCTTTGTACGTGGTATGAATGAGGCCGGCATGCTGGCGGTAGGTAAGCATTTTCCCGGTCACGGTGCCATTGCCGCAGACTCGCATCTGGCGCTGCCGGTGGACAGTCGTTCACGTATTGAACTGAATAACGATATCGAGCCTTTTCATGCGCTGATGTCGATGGGGCTGTTAAGCGGTATTATGCCCGCCCACGTGATTTATCCGGCGGTCGACAGTGACAATACCGCCGGTTTTTCTGCGCACTGGCTGCAGAATATTCTGCGCACCGAGCTGCAGTTTAATGGTGTAATTTTCAGTGATGATTTATCCATGGCCGGTGCGGCCAGTGTTGGCAGTTACGCCGAACGTGCCGGCTGTGCCATGCGTGCGGGTGCCAATGCGCTGTTGGTGTGTAATGACCGTTCGGCCGCGCAGCAAGTCATCCTTGCTGTACGTGAGCAATTGCAACAGCCGGGCTGGCAGACGCTGAGTCTTGCCGGGTTGCAAGGCACCGCAGGCGGGTTACAGGGAACAGCAGACGATATGTCGGAAAACATGCTGGCCGAACGCCGCTCTGCGATCTTACCGCAGCTGGAAAAGCTGCGCTGAATACTGAATAACGGTGCCTTTAAAGACGCCGTCTGAATACGTTGGAATGATATGAGCATTAATAAAATAGCCATTATTGGTGGCACCGGTTTAACCCAACTCGAAGGTCCGGAAATTACCGTCAGCCATGATGTAAATACCGCACTGGGTCAGCCTTCATCGGCGGTTCAGGAAGGTCGCTGGAATGATAAAACCGTACTGTTTTTAGCGCGCCACGGACACCCGCATGCAGTGCCGCCGCATAAAATTAATTACCGTGCAAATTTACTGGCACTGCAGGAGCAGGGAGCAGAGGCCATTATTGCGGTGAATGCCGTAGGTGGTATTCATTCGGCCATGCAATCCGGTGTGATTTCGGTTCCGCATCAGGTGGTTGATTACACCTGGGGGCGCGAGGGCACCTTTTTTGATGGTGAATTCCGCCCGCTGGATCATATCGACCTGACGCATCCCTACGATGAAAATCTGCGTCAGGCTTTAATTTCTGCCGCCGCCGATATTGCCTTGCCGGTGTGTGATTTTGGCGTATACGCTGCGACTCAGGGTCCGCGTCTGGAAACCATCGCTGAGATTAACCGACTGGAAAAAGACGGTTGTGATCTGGTGGGTATGACCGGTATGCCGGAAGCCGCTCTGGCGCGTGAACTGGGTATTCCTTATGCGAGTATCTGTCTGGTGGTTAACCCCGCGGCCGGTAAAAGCGAAGGCGAAATTACCATGGATGAAATCCGCGCAGTATTAAGTGGTGGTATGCAGCAGGTGCGTGATTTGCTGGCGGCGACGCTGAAGCGGATTTAAGTCGTCATTTTTTGCTGAAGCTGATAAATAAAAAAGCCCGGAATTTCCGGGCTTTTTTATTTGGTAT
>NZ_DDCJ01000068.1:12386-55508 GCF_002335285.1 Thalassolituus sp. UBA2009 | reverse complement strand
GTATTTCTTATATCAGTGGGCCTCAACCGATACGGTAATGACTCTGCACAAAACCATTGGCGTAGCTTTTATTGGCAAGCAGGGTCAGCAGGGTATCACCGTTCAGTTCGCCGAATAACGGAATCCCACGGCCCAGCAGCAGCGGAATGCGTGTCACGATCAGCTCGTTGAGCAATCCGGTGCGCAGAAACGACTGAATCAGGCGGCCGCCATCAATATAAAGTGAGTCTTCGCCTTCGCGCTGCAGGCGTTCGGTTAAGGTCAGTGGTGATTCGGCACTTAATTCTGCTTTATCCCGGTGTGTTTCCGGCAGGGCTTTAAGCGATTGGCTGAGCACAATCACGCGTGTGCCCTCATAGGGCCATTCACCAAAGGTGAGGACTTTTTCGAACGTATTGCGACCCATCACCAGGCAGCTGGTGCCGGCCATAAATTGCGCATAGCCGAAATCTTCTTCTGCGATGGTAAAGGCCGGATTTTCCAGCCAGTCGAGTGCACCATCCGGCCGGGCAATAAAACCATCCAGGCTGCAGGCGATAAAGGAGCGGATTTTCATGGTCGGCTTAAAGGTCTTCGGCACGTTCAACGGGAATAATTTTCAGCACAATGCCGAGCATCGGGTGATCAATGTAGTGCAGCTCGTTACTGCGCATACGGCGGCTCTGTTGTACCCGTGCAGCGCGGATTGGGGCTGGTAAATCAACCGCCATGGACGCTTCCATATCTGTCTGGGCCAGCAGGTCGTTGCGGTAATCGGCGCGGTTGTCGCTGGCGGGTAAGGTCAGCGCACTCAGTTCGGCCGGTTCGTGGATTTCGTATTGCTGTACCTGTAAGTCGGTATTGATATGCAGGTAACGGCTGCGGTGCAGTTCAAAGTTGCCGGTCAGCTGAATATCCAGTTTGTCCTGCAGGCGCACATTCAGGTTGTGGCGGATTGCCTGGCCTTCTTCCTGAATGGGTTCCACCCAGGCCTGATGCCAGATCACTTTCATATCACTGCGCTTATTAATGCGTTCGGCTTCATTGGCCATTTTCAGTTCTGCCAATGGCTGCAAAGGGGCAGGCCATTCCGCTTTCGGGATGCGGGCAAAACCAAAGCCTGCAAATAATGCATTATGCAGTTGCTGGTAACGTGCCGGACTCAGCCACCAGGTGTAGTCGGGTGTGGTATCCGCTTCGGTCTGCAAACTGCCGGATTCATTGTCCTCGCTGGCGCTGGTTTCTAGCACTTCAGGCCAGAGTTCCTGATCAATCAGGCTTTCGTCTTCGTAGGCGACCAGGATCATTTCCACCCGATACCAGGGCGCGGCACTGGCCGATAAGGGCAGGGCAACAGAGCACAGAAGCAGAAAGGCACGGCAAAACAGCTGGCTCACAGATTAGGGTCCTTTTGTAATTCGGTTAATACCTGATCGATCTGGTTAAAGCGCTGATCGATACTGGTCATATTGAGGTTGAAACGCAAGGTATGACCACCTTCGAGTTTGAAGGTGCCGGATTTGCTTTGCACCAGTTTTACCAGTACGAAAGGGTTGATATTGGTTTCGGCGGCAAATTCAATGCGGCCACTTTGTTCGCCGGCATCCAGCTTGGCAATACCGAGGGGTGTCAGTTTCAGTTTTAATGAGGTCTGACGGAACAGGTTTTTGACGGCATCCGGCAACAGGCCGAAACGGTCGATCATTTCTACCTGCAGTTCTTTCAGCTCGTTGTCGTCGCGCGCGCTGGCAATGCGCTTGTACAGTGTCAGGCGACTGTTAACGTCGGGCAGATAATCCTGCGGAATCAGTGCCGGAATGTGCAGATTCACTTCCGCGCCCTGATTCAGTGACAGATCAGCGGATGGGGTTTTACCGGATTTCATGGCTTTTACGGCCTGTTCCAGCATTTCCATATACAGGGTAAAACCGATGGTTTCGATCTGGCCGCTCTGTTCTTCACCGAGCAACTCGCCGGCGCCGCGGATTTCCAGATCGTGGGTGGCGAGCATAAAGCCGGCACCCAGATCCTGCGCGGCCGAAATGGCTTCGAGGCGTTTTTCGGCGTCTTTGGTCAGGGTTTTCGGCGGCGGAGTCAGCAGGTAAGCGTAGGCCTGATGGTGTGAGCGACCGACGCGGCCACGTAGCTGGTGCAGCTGGGCAAGACCGAATTTATCGGCACGCTCAATAATAATGGTGTTGGCCGACGGCACATCGATACCGGTTTCGATAATGGTGGTACACACCAGCACGTTAAAGCGCTTGTGATAAAAATCGCCCATCACCCGTTCTAGCTCACGCTCGGACATCTGACCGTGTGCGACCACCACGCGCGCTTCGGGAATGGCTTCGCTTAATTCGCGGGCGGTTTTCTCGATGCTTTTAACTTCATTGTGCAGGTAATACACCTGACCGCCACGCAGAATTTCACGCAGAACCGCTTCTTTAATGGTCGGTTCGTCATGTTGGCGCACAAAGGTTTTGACGCTTAAGCGCTTGGCCGGCGGTGTGGCGATAATGGACAAATCGCGGATGCTGGCCATGGCCATATTTAACGTACGCGGAATCGGCGTGGCGGTGAGAGTCAGAATATCCACTTCGGCACGCAGGGCTTTAATGCGCTCTTTCTGCTGCACACCAAAGCGGTGTTCTTCGTCGATAATCAGCAGACCGAGGTGATCGAATTTCACATCTTTCTGCAGCAGTTTATGGGTGCCGACAACAATATCGGTTTTGCCTTCGATCATACGGTCGAGGGCGGCCTGGGTTTCTTTGGCGGAATTAAAGCGCGACAGCACGTCGACCTTAACCGGCCACTCGGCAAAGCGGTCGGCAAAATTCTGATAATGCTGCTGCGCCAGCAGGGTGGTGGGAACTAATACCGCAACCTGTTTGCCGCTCTGCACTGCCATAAAGGCTGCGCGCATGGCGACTTCGGTTTTACCGAAACCAACGTCACCACAGACCAGACGATCCATCGGGCGTGGCGAGCACATATCGTTAATGACGGCATCGATGGCGGCCTGCTGATCCGGGGTTTCCTCAAACGGGAAACCGGCGGCAAAACGCTCGTACTCTTCATCCGGGCCGCTGAAAGCGAAGCCTTTACGCGCTTCACGGCGGGCATAAATATCCAGCAGTTCGGCGGCAGTATCGCGGATTTTTTCGGCGGCTTTACGTTTCGCCTGCGCCCATTTATCGGTGCCGAGTTTATTCAGTGGTGCCGCACCCTGTTCGGCGCCACCGTAGCGGGCAATTAAATGCAGGGCAGAAACCGGCACGTACAGTTTGGCGTTACCGGCGTATTCCAGCACCAGAAATTCATTCACCTGACCACCGGCTTCCAGCGTCTGCAGGCCCTGATAACGACCAACGCCATGATCGAGGTGCACCACCGGCGCGCCGGGTTGCAGCTCTGACAGATCACGGATGACCAGTTCAGAATCGGTTTTCTGTTTGCTGCGGCGACGGGTCTGGCGGATGCGCTGACCGAATAACTGATTTTCGGTAATGATGCTCAGCGTTTGCTGGCCGTCGCTGACGGTGACGCCATCATCAAGCGGGCCAACAATTAACCCCAGTGGCTCGCTGCCGGTGATGAAATCAGCCCAGCCGTCCTGATCTTTCGGCCGCAGCTGAATGCGGCCGAGTAATTCTTTTAACGCCTCACGGCGACCGGCGGATTCGGCGCAGAACAGCACGCGCTGATCTTTGTTATCTGTCAGCCAGGTCTGCAGGCGCTGTAGCGGTTGCTCAAGGCGCGAATCAACGCTGATATCACTCAGCACCTGAGTATTGAAGTGCTGGCTGCCGGCGCGCTCCGGAGGTGCATCGGCCTGCCACTGAATACGCGGGAATTCGTTCAGGCCGGAAAATAACTGTTCGGCGGATAAAAACAACTGTGCCGGTGCCAGTACCGGACGCAAGCGGTCGTAGCGGCGGCTTTCGTAGCGCTGCTCGGCATCTTTGCGGAACTGGTTGGCGGCCTGCTCCAGCCGGGCGTCGTGAATCACCAGGGTTTTGCGTGGCAAATAGTCGAGAAAGCTGGCCAGGCCTTCACTGAAAAACAGTGGCAGATAATATTCGATACCGGCCGGCGCAATGCCCTGAGAAACGTCGGTGTACACCGGGCAGGCTTTCGGGTCGTGCTCAAAGAAATCAAACCAGCGTGTTTTAAAGGTACGGATGGCACCGGTATTCAGCGGAAATTCACGCGCCGGCAGAATGCGGATGGACTCGACTTTATCCAGAGTGCGCTGGGTTTCCGGATCGAAGGTACGCAGGGTTTCGATTTCGTCATCGAATAACTCGATACGGAAGGGGGTGTCCTGACCCATCGGAAAAATATCAATGATCGAACCGCGTACGGCAAATTCACCATGCTCGTAAACGGTATCGACACAATGGTAACCGGCTGATTCAAGCTGCAGGCGGGTATTGTCAACGTCAAAGCGCTGGCCGATATCGAGGGCAAAACTCTGCCCCTGATAAAAGCTGGCCGGTGGTAGACGGTGCAGCAGGGTGGTGACCGGCAGAATCAGCACGCCCTGTTTCAGGTCGTGCAGGCGGCTTAAGGTGGCAATCCGCTGGGAGACGATGTCCTGATGCGGCGAGAACACATCGTACGGCAGAATTTCCCAGTCGGGGAAATGCAGTACGGTCAGGTCGCTGGCAAAAAAGCGGATTTCTTCTTCCAGTCGTAATGCACTGGCCGGATCGGCACTGATAACCAGCGTCAGCCCCTGTTGCTGGCTGGCCGCACTGGCGATGGCCAGAGCCTGGCTGGCGCCATGCAGATTCCCCCAGAAGCGCCGCTCGGCGGCTTTGGCGGGTAGTTCCGGATGGAATGGGCTGACCATTCAGGCTCCTCAGGCAGTCAAAAAATAAGCGCGCTAGTGTAACCAAAGGGCAGGGGGCTGTTAAGGAACCTCTGCATAATGGCCGCCGCCGGGAAATGCGCTCAGGTTTGTGCATTGTCTGACATACAGGCATAATATGCGCCCCGAATTTGCCCACTGATTTTTACGGAAGGTGAACCCGTGAGCCAAGACATGCGCGAAGCCTGTTTGCAGGACTGGATGGACCGTGAAGCCATCGCCGAATCTATGATTCCTCTGGTTGGTACTATGTACCGCAAGAAGAACGTTGTGACTTCCATCTATGGTCGTCCTGTTATTAACCGTTCTGTTATCGATCTGCTGAAAGCGCACCGTTTTGTGCGTCATATGGAAAAGCAGGAACTGTCTGTACACGACACTTTCCCTGTTCTGGCCGCTCTGAGCGAGCTGGATGTGGGCCGTGCCCATGTGGATATCGGTAAGCTGGCGGTTAAATTCCGCGCTGAAGGCAATGGCCGTAATCTGAGTGCCTTCCTGCAGGATGAACTGGCTGACGTGATCGGCAAAGATCTGCCGGATGGCGAGAACCGTGATGTGGTTCTGTACGGTTTTGGCCGTATCGGTCGTCTGCTGGCCCGTATCCTGATTGAAAAATCCGGTGGCGGCCGTGGTCTGCGTCTGCGCGCTATCGTTGTTCGTCGCGGTAAAGGCGATGACCTGGTGAAGCGTGCTTCTCTGCTGCGTCGTGATTCTGTACACGGTACTTTCCGTGGCACCCTGACCGTGGATGCAGAAAACGAAGCGCTGATCGCCAACGGTAACTTCATCAAGATCATTTACGCTGGCAACCCGGCTGAAATCGATTACACCCAGTACGGCATCAAAAACGCGCTGGTTATCGATAACACTGGTGTATGGCGTGACGAAGCTGGCCTGGCTCAGCACCTGCAGGCTAAAGGTACTGCCCGTGTACTGCTGACTGCCCCAGGTAAAGGCGATCTGAAAAACATCGTATATGGTATTAACCACGGTGATATCGAAGAGTCTGACAAAATTCTGTCTGCTGCTTCCTGTACCACCAATGCCATTACTCCGGTACTGAAAGTGATGGACGATGCTTATGGCATCAACAGCGGTCACGTTGAAACCGTTCACTCCTACACTAATGACCAGAACCTGATCGACAACTACCACAGCGGTGACCGTCGTGGTCGTTCTGCACCACTGAACATGGTTATTACCGAAACCGGCGCTGCGAAAGCCGTTGCCAAGGCGCTGCCTGCTCTGAAAGGTAAACTGACCGGTAATGCTATCCGTGTTCCGACGCCAAACGTTTCTATGGCGATTCTGTCTCTGAACCTGAAGAAAGAAACCACGGTTGAAGAGCTGAACAACTACCTGCGTGAACAGTCTCTGCACTCTGCAGTACAGAAGCAGATCGACTGGGTGAACTCTCCTGAAGTGGTATCTACCGACTTCGTGGGTAACAGCCATGCCGGTATCGTGGATGCCAAAGCCACCATCGTTAACGGTAACCACGTTAACCTGTACGTGTGGTACGACAACGAGTACGGCTACAGCCGTCAGGTTGTGCGTATTGCTCAGCAGGTGTGTGGCGTTGAGTATCCGACTTTCCCTAAAGTGGTGTAAGCCAGCTTTAGCCGATTGTGCATTAAATGCCCAACAAAAGAAGCCGCTGCAATCGCAGCGGCTTTTTTATTGGCTAAGCTTTAACCAGTTTTGCTGTGGCCGTACGGATAAGCCAAAAGGGGTAGTCAATTGCCGGGATGACCGGTGGATTAATCCGTTAGCGGTCATTATACTTAGCGCGATTTTTAACTTGGAAAATGAGTCCAAGTACTTGTTTCCTGTGTAAAAAGTGATCGAACGTACCGCAACCTTGGTGAGAGAGGGGGTGTTGTGCGTCTTTTTTGCACGCCGGGAGCAACGACCTTGGAAGCAACAGTGATTAGGCGAGGCGTATGATCAATATCAGGAAGGGTCTCGACTTACCAATCACCGGAACTCCTGAACAAGTCATTTCTGCAGGGCGTGCCGTTACGCAAGTAGCTGTACTCGGAGCAGATTACGTTGGTATGAAGCCAACAATGGCGGTACAGGAAGGTGATCGAGTCAAGAAAGGCCAGGTGTTATTCACCGATAAAAAAACCGAAGGTGTTCAGTACACAGCTCCTGCTGCCGGCGTGGTAAAAGCCATTAACCGTGGCGAGCGTCGGGTATTCCAGTCCGTTGTTATCGATGTGGATGGCGCGGATGAAGAAACCTTCCAGAGTTATGCGCCGCAGCAGTTGTCATCGCTGTCTGCTGATGATGTTCAGGCGAATCTGGTGAATTCCGGATTGTGGACAGCACTGCGTACCCGTCCGTTTTCCCGCGTTCCTGCGCCGGGTTCACGTCCGCAGGCGGTTTTCGTCAATGCCATGGATACCAATCCACTGGCGGCGAACCCGGAGCTTGTGATTAATGAGCAGGCTGAAGCGTTCAAGAACGGTCTGACCGTGCTGAAGCAACTGACTGAAGGTCCGTTGTTTGTCTGTAAAGCGCCGGGAGCCAATATCCCGACTGCTGGTGTTGAAACCACTGAAGAATTTGCCGGTCCGCACCCGGCAGGTCTGACCGGTACCCATATTCATACCCTGTTTGCCGTGAGTGCAGAGCGTGTGGTGTGGAGCATTGGTTATCAGGATGTGATTGCAGTGGGTCAGCTGTTTACCACCGGTAAACTGTACACTGACCGTGTGATCTCTCTGGCGGGTCCTCAGGTTAAGCAACCGCGTCTGGTCCGTACTCAGGTCGGTGCCAGTCTGGCACAGCTGACTGAGGGTGAGCTGGCCGATGGCGAGAACCGCATTATTTCCGGTTCTGTATTTGGTGGCCGTACCGCCACTGGCGAAAGTCAGTTCCTGGGTCGTTACCACAATCAGGTTTCCGTGCTGCGTGAAGGGCGTGAACGTCCGATGCTGCATTACCTGACCCCGGGTGCTAACCGCTTCTCCGTAATGCCTATCTACCTGTCCAAGTTGCTGAAGAAAACCTTTGCCTTCACCACCACGACCAATGGTTCTGAGCGTGCAATGGTACCGGTGGGCGCGTATGAGAAAATCATGCCGCTGGATATCCTGCCAACTCAGCTGCTGCGTGCGCTGATCGTTGAAGATATGGATACCGCCATCAATCTGGGCGCTCTGGAACTGGATGAAGAAGACCTGGCCCTGTGCAGCTTTGTTTGCCCGGGCAAATATGAATACGGTCCGATTCTGCGGAAAAATCTCACCCGAATTCAGGCGGAGGGTTAATCATGGGCTTGCGTAGTATGCTCGACAGCCTGGCACCCAAGTTTGAAAAGGGTGGCAAGTTTGAAAAAATGTATCCGCTGTATGAAGCGGTAGACACCGGTCTTTACTCACCACCAAACGTGACCAACAACACGGCTCACGTACGTGATGGTATCGACCTGAAGCGCATCATGATCACTGTGTGGTTGTGTACCTTCCCGGCTATGTTCTTTGGTATGTACAACATCGGTCTGCAGGCTAACGAAGCACTGGCTGCCGGTGCTGGTACTGCGATTGAAGGCTGGCGTGAAATGCTGATCGCTCTGCTGGGCGGCAGCGCTCATAACGCCGCCAGTATCTGGGACAACTTTGTCTTTGGTGCTGCCTACTTCCTTCCTGTGTATGCCGTTACCTTTATTGTTGGTGGCTTCTGGGAAGTGCTGTTCGCGACCATCCGCCGCCATGAAGTGAACGAAGGTTTCTTCGTTACTTCTGTACTCTTTGCTCTGACTCTGCCGCCAAGCATTCCGCTGTGGCAGGTGGCTCTGGGCATCAGTTTTGGTGTGGTGATCGGTAAGGAAATTTTCGGTGGTACCGGTAAAAACTTCCTTAACCCGGCGCTGACCGGCCGTGCATTCCTGTTCTTCGCTTACCCGGCCAATATGTCCGGTAATGCGGTATGGACTGCAGCCGATGGTTTCAGCGGTGCGACCGCTCTGAGTAACGCCGCAGAAGGTGGTGTGCAGAGCATCATCGACAACGGCGTCAGCTGGATGGATGCCTTTATCGGTACGATTCAGGGCTCTATGGGTGAAACCAGCACACTGGCGATTTTCATTGGTGGTGCTGTTCTGCTGGTGATGGGTATTGCCTCTGCGCGTATCGTTGCCGGTGTCATGATCGGTATGGTTGCCACCACGCTGCTGCTGAACGCTGTTGGTTCTGATACTAACCCGATGTTTGCGCTGCCATGGTACTGGCATCTGGTTCTGGGTGGTTTTGCCTTCGGTATGATCTTTATGGCGACCGACCCGGTATCGGCTTCCATGACCAATAAAGGTAAGTGGTTCTTTGGTGCTCTGATCGGCTTTATGGTGGTGATGATCCGTGTGGTTAACCCGGCATTCCCTGAAGGCATGATGCTGGCGATTCTGTTTGCCAACCTGTTTGCACCTTTGATTGACCACTTCGTGGTTCAGGCAAATATTAAGCGGAGGACTGCCCGTGTCAGCCAATAATGACAGCATTCAGAAGACCCTGGTGGTCGCCATTCTGCTGTGTCTGGTGTGTTCCGTTATCGTAGCCGGCGCTGCGGTCGGGCTGCGTCAGAAGCAGAACGAAAACAAAGCCAATGACAAGAAAGCCGCAGTACTGCAGGCGGCTGGCCTGTATCAGGCTGACGTGCCTGTTGCTGAGCAGTTCAAACAGGTCACAACCCGTATTGTGAATCTGGAAGCCGGTCGTTTTGCGACCGAGTCTGAGCTGGATGAAATCCGTGCCGCTAACCTGAATCCGGATAACTTCGATCAGCGTAAGTCTTCCAAACTGCCTGCGCTGTCACGCAAGCTGTCTGGTGCTGAAGACAAGCCAAGTATCAAGCGTCTGGAGAAATACGCTGCGGTTTACATGGTTGAGAAAAACGGCACGATCGACACTCTGGTTCTGCCTGTCCATGGCTACGGTCTGTGGTCGACCCTGTATGGCTTTATCGCTCTTGAGGGCGATATGGAAACCATCGCTGGTCTCGGTTTCTACGCTCACGCAGAAACTCCGGGTCTGGGTGGTGAAGTCGACAATCCGAAGTGGAAAGGCATGTGGATTGGTAAAAAACTGCATAACGCCAAAGGCGAGCTTGCTATCACTGTTGTGAAAGGTAGTGCGGCCGAAGGCAACCTGAACCAGGTCGATGGTCTGTCCGGTGCGACTCTGACCAGTCGCGGTGTCGATAATCTGGTGAAATTCTGGGTTGGCGATATGGCGTTCGGCAAACTGCTGACTCAACTGAAAGGACAGGGGGCTTAATATGTCTGATATGAAAAATGTCCTGCTGGACCCGTTGTTTAATAAAAACCCGATTGCTGTGCAGATTCTGGGTGTGTGTTCTGCGCTGGCAGTAACCACCAGTCTGCAGGTTACGCTGGTGATGTGTATTGCACTGACCTCGGTAACTGCATTTTCGAACTTTGGTATCGCCCTGATCCGTAACCATATCCCGAACAATATCCGTATCATCGTGCAGATGATCATTATTGCCTCGCTGGTTATTGTGGTGGACCAGATCCTCAAGGCGTATGCCTATGACATCAGCAAACAGCTGTCGGTATTCGTTGGTCTGATCATCACCAACTGTATCGTAATGGGCCGCGCTGAAGCCTTTGCCATGAAAAATGGTCCGGTGCTGAGCTTCTTCGATGGTATCGGTAATGGTCTGGGTTACTCGGTCGTGCTGATCACCGTTGGTACCATCCGTGAACTGTTTGGCGCCGGTAAACTGCTGGGCTTCGAAATTCTGCCGCTGATTCAGGATGGCGGCTGGTACCAGTCTAACGGTCTGCTGCTGCTGCCACCGTCAGCGTTTTTCATTATCGGTCTGTTTATCTGGGTACTGCGTACCTGGAAGAAAGATCAGGTGGAAACTGCAGAGTTCAAAATTCTGCCTAACACTGAGCATTCCGGAGGCCATTAATGGAACACTATATCAGTCTGTTCGTTAAGGCGGTCTTTGTTGAGAATATGGCGCTGGCCTTCTTCCTCGGCATGTGTACCTTCCTGGCGATTTCGAAAAAAATCCAGACCGCTATCGGCTTGGGTGTAGCGGTTATCGTGGTACTGGCGATCACTGTACCGGTTAACAACCTGATTTACGGTCTGCTGCTGAAAGAAGGCGCACTGACCTGGATCAGCCCGGATTTCGCTACTGTCGATCTGAGCTTCTTAGGCCTGCTGACCTATATCGGTGTGATTGCGGCGATGGTACAGATTCTGGAAATGGTACTCGATAAGTACGTTCCGTCGCTGTACAACGCTCTGGGTGTGTTCCTGCCACTGATCACCGTTAACTGCGCCATTATGGGTGCGGTGCTGTTCATGGTTGAGCGTGACTACACCTTTGGTGAGAGTGCGGTATACGGTGTTGGTGCAGGTCTGGGCTGGGCCCTGGCGATTACTGCACTGGCCGGTATTCGTGAAAAACTGAAATACAGTGACGTTCCTGCAGGTCTGCAGGGACTGGGCATCACCTTTATGACCGTTGGTCTGATGTCGCTGGGTTTCATGTCATTCTCTGGCGTGTCACTGTAAGGAGTCGATATTTTGGATATTGAAATCATCCTCGGCGTTGTGATGTTTACCGTGATTGTATTGTCACTGGTATTCATCATTCTCGGCGCCCGTGCCAAGCTGGTCAGCTCTGGTAACGTAAAAATTCTGATCAATGGCGAGAAAACCATTGAAACGGAAGCCGGTGGTAAGCTGCTGCAAACCCTGGCTGCCAACAATATTTTCCTGTCCTCTGCCTGTGGTGGTGGCGGTACCTGTGCCCAGTGTAAGTGTGTGATTAAAAGCGGTGGTGGTGAAATGCTGCCAACGGAAGAGTCCCACTTCACTAAAGGTGAGGCCCGCGAAGGCTGGCGTCTGTCTTGTCAGGCACCGGTTAAGCAGGACATGGTGATTGAAGTTCCGGAAGAAGTGTTCGGCGTTAAGAAATGGGAAACCACCGTGGTTTCCAACCCTAACGTGGCAACCTTTATTAAAGAACTGACTCTGAAGCTGCCGGAAGGCGAAAGCGTAGACTTCCGTGCCGGTGGTTACGTTCAGCTGGAATGTCCTCCGTATGAGATCAATTTCTCTGATTTCGACATTCAGGAAGAATACCGTGGTGACTGGGAACGCTTTGGCTTCTTTGATCTGAAAGCGGTCAATAAAGAAGACACCATCCGTGCTTACTCCATGGCTAACTATCCGGAAGAGCGTGGTCTGGTGAAATTTAATATCCGTATTGCGACCCCACCTCCGGGCAGCAAGGGTATTAATCCGGGCATCATGTCTTCTTATGTCTTCAACCTGAAACCAGGTGACAAAGTAACCGTATACGGTCCGTTTGGTGAGTTCTTTGCCAAAGACACCGATGCCGAAATGGTGTTTATCGGTGGCGGTGCTGGTATGGCGCCGATGCGTTCACACATCTTCGATCAGCTGAAGCGTCTGGGTTCCAAGCGTAAGATCAGCTTCTGGTACGGTGCGCGTTCATTGCGTGAACTGTTCTATCAGGATGAATACGATCAGCTGGCGGCCGAGAACGATAACTTCGAATGGCATGTGGCTATGTCTGATCCGCAGCCTGAAGATAACTGGACAGGCCTGACCGGCTTTATCCATAACGTGCTGTACGAACAGTATCTGCGTGACCATCCGGCGCCGGAAGACTGTGAGTTCTACATGTGTGGACCTCCGATCATGAACCAGTCCGTGATCAACATGCTGCTGAGTCTGGGTGTTGAACCGGAAAATATCATGCTCGATGATTTCGGTGGCTGATCACCGGAACCCTGAAAAAACCGCGCACAGCGCGGTTTTTTTATGCCTCAGGGAAGCAGGGCGTACAGACAGTTGCTCCTATAAGTATTTTTACTTTCACTTATTCCTGATAGTAAATAATCTGAGGCTTGATTTTTATGGGACGCCAGTCCCTCTGCGCTTATGCTCCGTTTGCCGGGAATTCTGTACAGAAAACAGACAGACGGGATGATTTAGCGCAAGCCTTTACGTTCGCTGCGGTGCCGGAATAGCTACAATCAGGTATCATGTCACACAGATTTAACAGCCGGTCTGTATTCCGTGTTGTCTGTATATCCATAAAGAAAGAGCCTTATGAGCGATACCAATAATAAAGAAGTTGCCCCCATAAACTGGGTTCCTGCCATTATGTTCTCCGTAACGGGACTGGCTGCACTGACACTGGTGCCCTGGTACGGAATCACCTATGGCTACACGCTGGCAGCGCTGGTGTTTTATATCCTGCTGACCTCGGCAACTGAGCTTGCCATTACTGCGGGTTATCACCGTTTGTGGTCACACAATGCTTATGAAGCGCATTGGAGCCTGCGTCTCTGGTACGCGCTGTTCGGAGCCATGGCGCTGCAGAACACGATTCTGCACTGGAGTTCCGGCCACCGGGTTCACCATCGTCACGTTGATGATGTCGAGCTGGACCCGTATTCCGCCAGACGTGGTCTGTGGTTTTCTCATATGGGCTGGATGGTTCGTCAGTATAAAAGCGGTGTAGTGAATTTCGACAACGTTAAAAACCTGATGAAAGATCCGATTGTGATGTGGCAATACAAGTACTACATCCCGATCGCTCTGGGCATGAATATTGGTATTCCGGTTGCTCTGGGTCTGATTTTTGATGATCTCTGGGGCATGATCCTGCTGGCTGGTGTACTGCGCATTGTGACCACACACCACTTTACCTTCTTTATTAATTCCATCGCGCACAAGTGGGGCTCACAGCCCTATACCGATGAAAACACTGCCCGCGATAATCATTTCTTTGCCTTTCTGACCTTTGGTGAGGGTTACCATAACTATCACCATATCTTTCAGACCGATTACCGTAATGGTATCAAATGGTGGCAGTGGGATCCGACAAAATGGCTGATCAAAAGCTGCTCTATGCTTGGGCTGGCGAAAAATCTGCGTGTAGTTCCGGATTTTAAAATTCAGCGTGCCAAACTGAAAATGCAGTTTAAGCGTGCTCAGGAGCGTCTGGCGAAATCGAAAAATTCCGACAAGTGGTCGCACCTGCTGGAAAAAGAATACGAAGAATTTAAAGTGATGCTGGCCGAATGGACTGAACTGCAGTCAGAAAAGTATCAGGAAACCCGTCGCCATTTGCAGGAAAAATGGGAGAAGGCAGCTCTGCATACGCGTTACAAAGAGTTGGAATACTCGCTGAAAATGCAGCAGAAGCGTCTGAAGTTATTGACGGCACAATTTACCACCGGTTAATTTTTTGACGCAATCCGTAGCGGATTAAAGGCTGTATTGTGACGAACCCTGCAGGTTTAAACTTGCAGGGTTTTTTATTGCCCCTTAATCACTGAAAATATATTTATCAGTAATTTGAGTGGTCAATAGAAAATGAAACACTTTGGTTTGTATCTGTTTGTTTTTGCGTTAACGGCGTGTGGCGGTGGTGCTGGTGACTCTTCTGATGGCGGTGATCAGGGTGGTGACCTGGGTAACGGAACTCAGGCAATTGATTGCAGTGCCGATAAAAGTCAGAACTTAAGCATTCCGGTGCCTGAATATGCCGGCAGCTTTTCTGCCTACCAGGGTGGTTATTCCGGTTTTCCTGTTGGTGGTGGACTTGACCCTGAGAATCTTGTGGGCATGGCTCAGTTGGGTATTTTGCTGATGGTGTCGGGCAGCAATGAAGGAATAATGCACCCTGGCCCGCGCTGGACTAACGAGCAAGATCAGCCAACTAAATATCTGGACTACAGCCATAATGCTGAAGGTGAAATCTGGCTTTTCACACAAGATGGCTACGATGCTGAAAACGAGCTAACTATCCGCATGGAGCAATCTGCAGACTGTGGTTACAACGAATACCAGTATGAAGATGGCCACCTTGTGCGCGCACTCGAATCTTCGAAATACGAATGGACGCTGAAGGGCTATACCGCAGGTGTGCAGGATAGCCTGATCGAAACGCAGATCAGCGCAGACCGCAGTGGCCGCACGGTAGCTGTCAGTCTACCAGTGGATGGCGACCATCCGTACACCATCATGACTTGGGATAGTAATGGTGAAAACGTCCTGCTGAAATACTGTGAAACCGCAGCGGGCACTAACTGCGCATCGGCAACTGCTCCCTGACACCGGGCGCAGCTGCTTCCCTGACAGATCGGCCGATCTGTCATTGTTCAGTTTTCCGGCTTTCTGAAATACTGCGGTGATCATTCAATCACCGCAGCAGAGAGACTGTTATGTCCGAGCAACCGCACCCGCAACATCCCCCGCGCTTTGTTTATCTGGCAGAGCAGGGCCGGGGACGATCCCGCAAAATTGCCTGGGGGCTGAAGCTGCTGATGGGGAAGAAACCAAACCCTCCGGCAGAGCTGACCGACGCCGTTGCTGCCAGCTATTACCGCAGTGATGAGTTGGGTGATGCGGTCGCCGCTGAGCTTTTTGCCAATCCCGAGCTGCGTGCCGCAGGCATTCATCCGCAGCAGTTGCTGAAGAAAGCCATTCACGATGGCAGTCATATTCTCGATGACCGTACCCCCGCGCTGAAAGCGCTGCTGCAGCAGGCCGAGCAAACACCTGACTGGCTGGACGCTGACAAGCTGAGCCATGCCTGTGCCGTCATTCACCGCTGCGGCCGGTTTGCTATGTACGCGCTGGGGGATTTCTCCTTACTGGGCGGTTATGCCAACAGCGATATCTCCAAGCCGCTGGCTTTTACCGGCGCCCTGAGCGGCAACAGCTCGTTTGACCGAGTGTCGGAAACCACCTCGTTCTGGTTTGATGTCACCACGCCGGGAGGGCTGGAGCGGGGTGCGCCTGGTTACAGCGCTGCCGTGCATGTGCGCGTCATGCATGCGCTGGTACGCCGGCGTTTACTGCAACACCCGGACTGGAACAGCGAAGAGTGGGGCCTGCCGATTAATCAGGGCGATGCACTGGCCACCAACGTGGCGTTTTCCATGATGATGATGACTGGCCTGAGCATGCTTGGCTGGCGTTTCAGTAACCGTGATCTGGAAGCCATACTGCATCTGTGGCGTTATGTGGCGTATCTGATGGGCGATGATATTGAACTGTTGCCGCAAAACCGTCAGCAGGGCATCGACTGGCTGTACATCATTGCCACCGGCAGCCGGGTAAACCCGGATGCTGACAGTCGCCAGCTGGCGGCGTCTTATCTGGAAAGTTTCCGCCAGGTGCCGGGCAGCCGTTTTTATCAGTACTTTGTTTACTGGTTTCACCGCAGTTACGCGACATTTTTTATTCCCGCAGACATTCGTCGCGCACTGGATTTACCGCGTACACCTTTGCTGGGTCTGCTGCCATTACTGCAGTTTCCGTTCTTGCGTCTGGCCGACATCATGGCGCGGGTTTCACCACGCTTTGACCGCTGGCTGCAGCAGTATGGCCGTAAGGGGCAGGCTTATATTGTGAACAGCAGGTTGCAGGGGCGGGCTGTCAGTTTTGCGGATAAGAAAACACTCACCCGCTGATTTTATACCGTTATCCTTATGTGCCTGATGTTTTCAGCTGGTGTGTATTCAGTCGCCCGTTCAGGGGGCTGATGGGACACTCCGTATTGGTGGTGTTGGTGTGAAGAAGCGGCAAAACAGGGTAGTATTGCCGCCGGTTAATCGCGTATAAACGCCAACGAACACCCAATACCAGGAGGCCCTGATGGCAAATGTAGTAATTACCGGTGCAAACCGGGGAATTGGTCTGGAGCTGGCGAAGCTGTATGCCGCCCGCGGGGATTCCGTGACCGGTGTTTGCCGTGAAACCAGCGATGAGCTGGAAGATATTGCCGATCAGGTCATCAGTGGTATTGATCTGACTAACGATGAAAGCATTTTTGCGGTCACCAGTATTCTTGAGCAATTACTGGAAGGCGAGCTGGATATTCTGATCAATAATGCTGGTCTGTTCTGTAACGAAACTCTGGAAGAAATGAATTTCGATACCATTCAGCAGCAGCTGGATATTAATGCTATTGTGCCGCTGAAACTGACCTGCGCTTTACTGCCATTTATGGGCGAAGGCAGCAAAATCGCCAATATTACCAGTCGTATGGGCTCTATTGCCGACAACACCTCCGGCAGTTATTACGGTTACCGCGCCTCCAAAGCAGCTCTTAATGCTTTTGGTAAATCGCTGGCCGTTGATCTGGAGCCGCGCGGCATCGCTGTAGCGCAGCTGCATCCGGGGTTTGTTCAGACCCGTATGGTTGGCTTTAATGGTGATATTACTCCGGCGCAGGCGGCAGAAGGTCTGGCAGCCCGTATTGATGAGCTGAATCTGTCCAACACGGGTGGTTTCTGGCATTCCAATGGCCAGCCCCTTCCCTGGTAACAACAGCGCATATTGATTCTGCTTTCTGCCGATATGGCAGAAAGCACACACAAATAACAGGAACAGAACATGTCTAACCGTCGTATCACCAAGAAATTCCACAATCGTTATCTGGCCGATTTTTTTGTTGAATGCAGCCAGGACCCGGAATGGGAAAAGAAACTGCGTGAACTGAAAATCGAAGACAAACTGAACACCGTTGAGGCTGGTTTTCCGGCAGACTTTGCTGAGATTTTCCCGGAAACTCAGGGTCTGAACCTGCAGTACTGTATTGAGCGTATTACCCTGGCCGATGTACCCCGTGCAGCTTCCTGCTGGTGGCCAACCGATGAGAACACGCATTTTTATATGGCTTATCCGGCCGAATTCCCGCAAAGCTCTATCTATATGGCCATCGACTTTCCGGATGGTCATGAGAACTGCTGCGGCTGAGCAGGGTTTAACAGAGCGATGACTGTTTCAGTCACAGAGCCGGGCGTCATTAATGCAGACGTTTTAAAAGAACGTCTGCGTGCGCAGCGTGATCTGTTGAATGAGCTGCATTCGACCCGTCTGCACCGGGCATTAAGCTGGTTGCAGGCGGCACAGGCACAACAGGACGATGATGATCTGCGTTTTATCAGTGGCTGGATCGCCTTCAGTGCCTGTTGTTCGGTGGATGTTGGCGGTCAGCCGCTGGAAGATCAGCACGCCGTACAGCGTTTTGTGCAGCAGCTGGTCAGTTTTGATCAGCACAATAAAATCTACCATTGCCTCTGGCATCAGTATTCCGGGCCGGTTAAAGCCCTGCTGAAAAACCCTTTTGTGTTTGCGCCGTTCTGGGTCAGCCAGCGCGCCGGTAACGACGACTGGCGTAAAGCCTTTGATGAATCCTCAGTTGCCGCGCTGAATTGCTTAAGCCGCAAAAAAGTCCCCGAATTACTCACCATCGTACTCGACCGATTATTCGTTCTGCATAATCAGGTGGTGCGTGGCGGTGCGACTTATAAAAGCCGGGTTAACCGCGAGCAGGTAATCGACGGCGCCAATCTTCTGCAGACGCTGGTGCCGGTGTTTGTCGATATTATGCTGGAAGCCCAGCATCAGGACTGGGGCGAGTTAGCCTATCCGGTGGTCAGCAGCCCGGCCCCTTAATATTCTTTCTCCGTTATTCGTAAAGGACTCTATGAAATATCCGGATCTGTTTTTTAAACTCCCTCTGCTTGTTTTCGTTTTTCTGTTGTCGGCCTGCGCTGCTCCGATGAATCAGCATATTAGCTATGACGCAGCTGAGCAGGCGCAAGCGCCGGTGGATGGTCGTCTGATTATCAAATCCGCTTCGCTGACGCTGGTGGTTGAAGATATCAGCTCTGCATCGGCAGGTGTTAAGGCGGTACTGAACGAGGCTGAAGGGTATGTCGATTCGTCTTACGATGAAGGCGATAAAACCCGTCGTCTGTCGCTGCGTGTACCTGAGGTTCAGTTTGATAAAACCGTTCAGCGTCTGGGTACTCTGGGAGAGGTCAGCGATCAGAATATCCGCACCCAGGATGTCACCAGCGAAATTGTTGATTATGAAGCCAGACTAGCCAACCTGATTGCCCTGCGTGAGCGCATGAAAGTGCTGCTCAACCGGGCAGAAAAGATCGAAGATATTCTGGTGATTGAAAAAGAAATCAGCCGCCTGCAGACCGAAATCGATACCTATGAAGGCCGCCGCAAAGTCCTGCGCCAGCAGGTCGCGCTGTCGGAAATCCGCGTAACGCTGGAAAAGAAAGTGACTCTGGGGCCGCTGGGTTATATCGGCTGGGGTTTGTATTGGGCTGTCAGTAAATTATTTGTGATTGAATAAAAAAGATAAACCGCTGCGGCTTGCCGCAGCGGTTTTTTTATTCAGCTGACATTTTATTCAGCTGACAAAAGTCACTGCATCCTGCAGTGCAGCACGGTCGGTGCGGGTTTTATTGGCGTCGGCATTTTCATCGGCATAACCGAACGACATACCGAACAGCACACCACGACCTTGCGGTAATTCAAGGAATTCACGCACCGGCTGCGGGAATTGTCCCAGCGCACCCTGCATACAGCTGTCGATGCCGCGTTCTTTCAGCAGCAGTGTCAGGGTCTGCGCATAAATACCCACATCAACCGCACCCATAATATCGAGATAGGTATCCATGGTGAAAAAAGCCACGTGCGGTGCATCAAAAAATGCCCAGTTGCGCAGCATCGCCATGTTGCGTTTCATCTTGTCTTCACGGGCAATACCCATCGAGCTGTACAGCGCATTGGCTGAACCGAACTGACGCTCGCGGTGAATGCCTTCGTAAGCGACCTTCCAGTTAAAGTCCGGCTCCGGTTGTTGTTGCTTCATGACCGTGCCGATTAACAGGTTTTTCAGCTGATCTTTTTTCGCACCGGATACCACATAGGTCTGCCAGGGCTGAACATTACAGTTGGATGGCGCGCGCTGAGCGGCGGTAAATACTTCTTCGAGGATGCTTTGCTCGACCGGATCTTTTTTAAAAGCACGGACAGAGTAGCGGGAATTAAGGATTTCGCTCAGGGACATCGTTCAGTCTCTTATTATCAGTGAATACACCGACCTGATGTTAGCAGTGAACGCGTTTTCCGGGCAGGGCAGATGTGCCAGAAAAGGAGTCAGATAAAGACAGTAACTGAGAGGGAGCTGCAGGGTAAGACGGAGAGCAGGGCGGGGATGATAACGGAGAAGCCCACGGCGGCGCAGTGCCGCCGCAGGCCTTATTTTTTATGCTTCAGGGCAGCGGCTCAGAGACTGGCCTGCAGTGCCTGAATAAAACGCTGCTGCAGGGCTGCATCGCGGTTGCCACTGGCATTCAGCCAGCGTTCAACCAGTTGCTGACGTTCCTGCGCCGGGGTCAGACCTTTACCTAAGCCTTCGGCCAGACGCTGAACCTGCAGTGCCATACGGCGTGCTTTATCGGCGTCGGCACTGTCACTGTCGGCCAGAATTTCCATCAGGATGCATAAATCCTGCGCGCTCTCATCGGCTTTGCTGCTGTTTTCACGGGCCTGACTGAACAGTGCTTCGTCGTAGCCCTGTGGCAGGGCAGCACTGCTGGCTTCTGCCCATTGTACATCGTCGGCGCCGAGGTTCTGCAGACGGCTGATCAGGCCGGCCCAGCGTGCCTGTTCGGCCTGTTTCTGCTGCTGCTGGCGCAGGTCCTGCAGTTGCTGTTCGTGGTCCTGCAGCTGTTTGCTCAGGCGCTGATGGGCGCTGCGCGGCAGCTCCAGTGCTGAGAACTGTTGTTTGATGTCGGCCAGGGCTTCACGCAGTTGTGGTAATTGCGCTTCGCTGGCACCGTTCAGCAGTTCGGCGGCCTGTTGCACCAGTACCTCAGCGTTGCTGATAACCTGTTCGAGCTGTGCCTTGCGTTCGGCTTTGCTTTCGTCCAGGCGGGCAAACACCGCATCGCAGTGGCTGCGGAACTGCTTCCACAGTTTCTGATCCGGATTACGGGGCGTTACGCCAATCGCTTTCCATTGCTGTTGCAGCTGTTTGACCTGATCAATGGCGCCGCTCAGGTCGTCCTGCTCAATCAGTGCTGCGGCATTATCTACCAGTGCCTGTTTGGCCTGCAGATTGCGGTCGTATTCGGCTTTCAGATGGCCATAAATGGCATCACAGGCCTGCTGGAAAGCTTCCTGAGTGCTCTTATGGGCATTACGTTCTACCGGTGAATACTGGCGGAAGGTTTCACGCGCGGCATCCAGTGTTTTCTGTACGGTTTTCCAGTCGGCGTTGCTCCAGTCCATCGCCGCTTCGTAACTGAGCAGCTCGGCGGTCAGTTGCTGGCGCAGCTCAACGTTGCGGTTACGCTGTTCGGCAATGGCGGCAAAATGGGCACGGCAAGGCTCGAAAGCCTGATCGCCGGCGGCCTGAAAACGCTCCCACAGTGCCTGATCGGCCGGTGCGTGGCCGAGGGTTTTCCACTCTTCCTGCAGGGCGTGAATTTTGTCGGCCAGAATACCGGCATCAATATCGGCATTGATCAGGGCTTCCATAGCACTGACCAGCGCTTCTTTTTTCGGTGTGGTGGCAAAGCCCTGCCAGTCGCGCATTTCCTGCAGACGGGCGCTGAGGCTGCGGTACTGACGCTGAGCGCTTTGCGCAGCCTGGCTGTCTACCTGACGCAGATTCTGCTGTACCTGCTGACTGAGGCGACCGGCGTCTTTCAGCTGACCATCGTTCAGCGCCTGTTCCAGTGCACTCAGCTGCTGGTCGAGGGTATTCAGCCGCGCCTGTTGTTGCTGTTGCAGCTGTGCCAGGGCCGCTTCGGCCTGCTGCTGTTTGTTGTGAATGGCATTCAGCCAGGCCGGGGCCGGTAAGGCTTGTGGCCAGGCCAGTTGCTTCAGCCATTGCTGGGCCTGCTTGGCGGTATTTTTCAGGCCGTTCATATCATCGGCTAAGGGGGCATCCAGCCATTTCTGCAGTTTTTCCTGCTGCGCGCTGTAATGCTGATTGGCCGATTGCAGAGCCAGTAACTGTTGCAGCTGATTTTCAAAGCGGCGTGCTTGTTCTGCGGCGGGTTTGTGCTGATGAAAGGCCTGATCCCAGTCCTGCTGCAGCTGCTGTAAGGCGGCGCTGATATCTGTTTGTGGCTCAGCGGCGGCATCTTCAGCCAGCTGACTCAGGCGCTGCAGCAGTTGTTCCTGCTGGCTTGCGGCTTCGCTGGCAGCAGCACGGGCGGCCGCCTGACGCTGTTCTTCTTCGGCATGGGCGCTGAGCAGGGCATTGGCCTGAGCCAGTTCGGCATTGATGCTGGCGGCAGTTGTGGTGTCAGCCTGAGCCTGCAGTTCCTGCCATTGTTTGTTCAGCAGTTGCAGCTTGCCGTTAAATTCCGGGTGATAGCCGACCTTGTTCAGATATTTCGCCTGCGCCAGCAGGTTATCGATGGCATCGGTCTGCGCCTGACGTTCCTGTTGTACGGCTTTGTGAGCGGCCAGGCGGTCTTTGCACAGACGGTAGATGGCTTTGTCTTTGCCCTGAGCGTGATCCAGTAATTGCTGCAGCAGTTCCGGGCTGTCGATGCCTTCGGCGGCGGCCAGACGCACTTTGGCAACAGCGTGGGTACGCGCCAGTTGCAGGCGTTCCTGTTCGTCGCTGATGCGGGCAATGGCTTGCAGACGCAGTTCGTTGTCGTCGGTCAGACCGGCAATCTGCACTAACAAACGCGAATCCTGAATCTGGCTCAGGTCGTTGTTGGCTGGCAGCAGCTGGGTCAGCAGACGGCTGCGGGCGGCCTGGCGCACATCGTCACGGGCGCTGTGCAGCAGTTGCTCAAGGGCGCTGTGCTGATCAATGCGGGCAATGGCCAGCTGACGCAGCTCAGCCTGGGATTCGTTGTTAACGAAGGTGATCAGTTGGTCGGGTGATTTAAGATCCTGCAGCGCCTGTCGGCGTACTTCGGGGTTTGCATCCTGCCACTTCTCAATCCGTACTTTGGGTCTGAAAAACTTCTTGAATAACGCCATCGGGATTCCGTCCAAACTGTCACAAAAAAAAGCGCGGTCATTGTACCCTTCGCACCTGAATAGGGAAGGGCTGTTATTCGCAGAAAGCGCGCTCAGTGGCGCAAGACGATTGAAAACAGCTGTGATAAAGTTCAGCCCGGTCGGTTGCCTTATGGTTGGCACGGCTGTGGCACAAGGCGTTGTCGGCATTAAAGGACGTGCACCGCGCAGGCATCGCTGGTTAAAACAATAAGAAAATCACCTCGGGGTATCGCATGAAATCCATCCAACTGTTGCTGATGATCAGCCTGCTGGCTTTAACTGGCTGTGCATCTATGGGCGTTGGCTCGCGTCCGCTGTCGGAGCTGACCCAGAACTACACCAACGAACAATCCAAATTTTTAGCGGTCGATGATCTGGTGATCCATTACCGCGATGAAGGCCAGGGCCCGGTGCTGGTATTGCTGCACGGCGTGGCGTCATCACTGCACACCTGGGATGGCTGGGTGGATGAACTGAAAGGCAGCTACCGCATTATCCGCCTGGATCTGCCGGCTCATGGTCTGACCGGTCCGGACCCGAAGATGGAGCGCTATAACATCGGCTATATGGTCGACAAGCTGGATAAATTCCTGAACAAACTGGGCGTGAACAAGATGTCTCTCGCCGGTAACTCGCTGGGTGGTTATATCAGCTGGAATTATGCGCTGCACCGTCCTGACCGGGTGGAAAAACTGATTCTGCTGGATTCCGCCGGTTATCCGCAGGATATGCCGTTTATTATGGATTTTGCTTCCTGGCCGCTGATCGGCGAGATGAGCACCCTGATGATGCCACGCTTTATGGTGGGCATGAATGTGCGTGCGGCCTACGGCGATGACAGCAAGGTCGACGATAAACTGGTTCACCGTTACCACGATCTGACCCTGCGTCCGGGTAACCGTAAAGGGCTGGTGAATGTATTCCGTACCATGAAAGAGCAGAGCGATAACCCGCATCTGGGTGATCGGGTGGCAGAGATCCGTGTACCAACCCTGCTGATCTGGGGCGAAGAAGACGAGTGGGTACCGCTGGATATTATGGAGCGTTTCCGCCGTGATCTGGCCAATGTCAGTGTGATTACCTACGAAGGCGTCGGCCATATGCCGATGGAAGAGCTGCCGGTGCAGAGCGCCCGCGATGCACGCAGCTTCCTGCAGACCGGCAAAATCTTTACCCTGCCGGCAGCAACCGCAAGCGGCGACTGAGATTTCAGGCGCCTGAGGAACAAAGAGTGTGAATACGATTGTCTGGTACGACTACGAAACCTTTGGCGCCAGTCCGGCCTGGGATCGCCCGGCACAGTTTGCCGCGATCCGTACGGATGAAGACCTGAATGAAATTGAAGAACCCATCGAGCTGTTCTGTAAGCAGAGCGACGATTACCTGCCGCATCCGCAGGCGGTGCTGATTACCGGCATCGTACCGCAGGATTGTCAGAGCAAAGGTCTGAGCGAAACCGATTTTATCGGTCGCATTAACGACGTATTCAGCCAGCCGGGTACCTGCAGCGCCGGCTATAACAGCATTCGTTTTGACGATGAATTTACCCGTTACGGCCTGTACCGTAATTTTTATGACCCTTACGCCCGTGAGTGGCAGGGCGGTAATTCGCGCTGGGACTTACTCGATGTGGTGCGTTGCGCCTATGCCTTGCGCCCCGAGGGTATTGTCTGGCCGGAGCATGATGACGGCCGTAAAAGCTTTAAGCTCGAGCACCTGACCGCGGCCAACGGCCTGGATCATGGTAAGGCGCACGATGCGGTCTCTGATGTGCGTGCCACCATTGCGCTGGCGCGTTTGATTAAAGATAAGCAGCCTAAGCTGTATCGCTACCTCTATGGTCTGCGGCAAAAAGCCCAGGTCGGCGCGCTGGTGGATGTGCTTAACCATAAACCGCTGGTGCATATTTCCGGTATGTTTCCGGTTGAGCAGGGCTGTATGGCGGTGGTTGTACCGCTGTGCTGGCACCCGAGCAATAAAAACTCTTTTATTGCCTTCGACCTGCATCAGGACCCAACGCCACTGTTTGAATTAAGTGCCGAAGAAATACAGCAGCGGGTGTTTACCCGTAGCGCCGATATGCCGGAAGGCATGACCCGTCTGCCGCTGAAAGAAATTCATATCAATAAAGCGCCGGTGCTGGCGCCGGCCAATACCCTGACGCCGGATCAGGCAGCGCGCTGGAACCTGAGTGGTGAAACCTTACGCCGTCATCTGGCACAGATTAAAAATAATGGCGATTTAACTGCCAAGCTGCATCAGGTCTTCAGCGGCCGTGAATTTGCGCCGGCGATCGATGTCGACAGCCAGCTGTACGATGCGTTTTTCCCATCCTCCGATAAACAGGCAATGCAGACCGTACATGAGTTATCGCCCTGGGATCTGGCCGACTGGCCGGCACCATTTAAGGATCGCCGTGGCGAGGAAATGCTGTTCCGTTACCGTGCGCGTAATTTTCCCGATACACTCAACGAGGCCGAACGTGAGCGCTGGGAGCAGCACCGTATGGCGCGTCTGATGCACACTGACCCGGCATCACCGGTGATGAATTACGAGCGCTTCGCCCGTGAGTTGCAATTGGCGGCACAACAGGTAGCCGATGACCCGGTTAAACTGCAGTGGATTCAGGATCTGCAGGTGTATGCCGAATCGATTTATCCTTACGATGCGTACTGACTGAGCTGTGCTTTCAGCCAATAAAAAAACGCTGTACTGATTTTTGGTACGGCGTTTTTTTTAACCTTTTCATGGGTATCTATTGGCAATTATTGCCTTTTGTTACTGCTTCCGGCATAGCACTATTGCTTAAAAATCACTGGATAAAATCAGTATTTTTCCGCAGACAAAAAATACGTACGACCTTGGTTTAATTTTAAGACTAAGGTGGTGTGCACTGCTATCGCTAATGCTTTCTTCATTCTTTAATGTCCGCGCTCTGATAACTCATAACAGACGCAAACAACAATAAACGAGGAAGAGAGCACTTATGCAAATGCAGCAACGTACGCCGGGAGGCGAACAACCGTATTGGCCTGCCGGACCGTTTAAGATCCGACTGCCTTTTGTTCATTACCGCTGGGAAATGGCTGAAACCATTCAGGGTCTGGTAATGTTTGTGGTTGGTCTGGCCATGATTCCATTGCTGGAAAAATATCTGGGCAT
The DNA here is from genome assembly GCF_002335285.1 of Thalassolituus sp. UBA2009. Classification (NCBI taxonomy): domain Bacteria; kingdom Pseudomonadati; phylum Pseudomonadota; class Gammaproteobacteria; order Oceanospirillales; family Oceanospirillaceae; genus Thalassolituus; species Thalassolituus sp. UBA2009. The sequence continues at coordinate 29,615 of NZ_DDCJ01000068.1, read as the reverse complement.
GCCGTATGAAGCGGCTCTGGCTTTTACCTTTATCGCGGGCCTTGGTTATATTCTGCCGGCTTTGCTGGGTGTACCTCTGGTTCCGGGCTGGATTACGCCGGCGATTCCGGTGGTTATTCTGTTTCTGAACGGCTTTGAACCAGGCCCGGATGCTATTAAAGCGTTATTTGCTTTGCAGATTGAAGTGACGCTGATCTTCCTGATTCTCGGTCTGACCGGCTGGGGTTCAAAACTGGTTCAGGTGATTCCTAACTCCCTGAAGTCGGGCATTATTATCGGTGCCGGTATTGCCGCCTTAATGGGCGAATTAAAAACCGGTGGCCGTGTGGATGCGACACCGATTTCGCTGATTATCGGTTCCGTTGTTTCAGCCTATGTGCTGTTTTCGCTGTCGTTTAAAAACGTCGTTGAACAGTCAGCCATTGCCCGTCGTATTGCTAACTTCGGTATGGTGCCGGGCATGATTATCGCCATGATTGTCGGCTGGATTGTGGGTGAATATCCGCTGCCGGATATCCAGTGGGGTATCACTCAGCCAGACTTCGCTCTGATGGCTAATTACCTGACCTTTGCTGTTGGCTTCCCGGGCTGGGATGTTTTCCTGCTGGCCATTCCAACTGCGTTAATTGCTTACGTGATTGCCTTTGGTGACATCATTGTTGGTTTTACTCTGGTTGAGCGTATCGACAAGGTCCGTACCGACGAAAAAATTGAAACCAACGTTGACCGCGTGCACGTTGTTACCGCGATCCGTAATGGTATTCATGCCTTCTTCGCTCCGTGGCCAGGTCTGGCTGGTCCGCTGTGGACGGCTGCACACGCAACCGTAGCTGAGCGTTATGCCATGGGCCGTAAAGCGATGGATTCTATCTACAGTGGTGGTGGTACCTTCTGGCTGACCGGTTTACTCGCACTGTTCTGTCTGCCACTGGTGACCATGTTTAAACCGGTACTGCCGATTGCGCTGTCACTGACGCTGATCCTGACCGCTTATATCTGCATCATGGTGGGCATGGAACAACTGCGTAACCCAACCGAACGTGGTGTGGCCGGTATTGTGGCGGTAACTCTGGCGATGCCGGACCCTAAATCCACTGTGTATGCGGTCATTATCGGTCTGCTGCTGTACTTCCTGATTGAGCGCCCAAGACTGATGGGCAAACATAAAACGGAAGACGAATTTATGTTCGCCGACCCGCAGGAAAGCACCGAAAGTAAATAAGTATTTATTGATGTGCTGAAAAGCCCCGCTCATTGGAGTGGGGCTTTTTTATTTTCGCGCTACTGTTCTGGCTGATAAAGGCGGCTGATTATTTTGCCGCAGAACGGCTGATTTCAATCAGCTCCTGCTCGCCGGGAAAATCCGGTAGTAACCAGATTTTTTCAAAACAATGGTGGGGCAGTTTCAGATGGCGGACAATGGGTAAAAAATCATCGCGGTTCCACAGCGGACTGGCATTGCGGATAACCAGCCAGACGCGTTTGGAGTGATAACGCTTGCGCGCTTTATTCACCAGAATACGGTTAAGTGCAGTGTGCAGTTTACGGCCGCTTTCCAGACTGGCGAGGTCGGCGAGATAACTCCACAGATGGTCATCGCCATGGTAGTGATTATGATCGGTTTCCCGCGGGTGGTCGCCAGAGGCAATACGTGCTTCATTCTCGCTGGCATATAAATGTGCGATTTCCAGATCCAGCGCTTCGCCCTGTAAATAACAGGAAATATCCGGCTTGGCCGGTTCGTTATGCCAGATATGACGGATTGGCTGATGAAATTCCCGCTCATAGGCCCGCATAAAGAGCTTGGCCGCATCACGTTCCAGCCGTCGCTTCTCCGTATCGGAGTGACTTAACGGTTTACCGTCCTGGGTGTGGTGAATATCTGAGGTCATAAAGGCTCCGTCTGACGCCATCGCAGCAGGCCGGAAAGCGCCCCTGTCTGCACCCCCGGCCTTCGCGTATGATAATCAATGTTTATCTTCCGCAAAGAATACTATGCCTGAGTTATCTGTTGATGTGTTGCTTTTGTTAGCGCTGGTGGCCGGTGCGGCGGGTTTTATTGATGCCATTGCCGGAGGAGGCGGGCTGCTGACCATCCCGGCCCTGCTGGTCGCCGGGCTGAATCCGGTGCAGGCGATTGCCACCAATAAGCTGCAGGCGTGCTTTGGCAGCTTTACCGCAACCCGGTTTTTTATCCGTGAAGGGTTGGTAAATCCCGGCAGGCAGCGCTGGAGTATTGCCCTGACCGCAGCAGGGGCGGCGGCGGGTGCTGTGGCTGTGCAGTGGTTCGACAGCGCCTTGCTGGTTGCGGTTATGCCCTATGCCTTAATCATGATTGCTCTTTATTTACTGCTGGCACGTAAAGCAGGAGAAGAGGAAACAAACGCAAGGCTGAGCGCCGGGCAATTTAACGCCAGTGCGGCTCCGGCCGTTGGCTTTTATGATGGTTTTTTCGGGCCGGGTACCGGCACCTTTTTCACTCTGGGTTATTGTCAGCTGCGTGGCATGAATATGCTGCAGGCCACTGCACATGCCAAACTCCTGAATTTCACCACTAATGTTGTTTCACTGTTGATTTTTATTTTATCGGGTCAGATTGCATGGGTTGTCGGTTTAAGCATGGCGCTGGGGCAGGCGCTGGGCGCTCGTCTGGGGGCGGCAACGGCGGTACGGCGCGGCGTGGTGTTTGTCCGTCTGATGACCGTTGCTGTATGCATTGCCATGAGCATCAGCCTGTTGCTTAAGAATGGCTAAGGCCTGTGATTAGCCAGGCCCTGAAATCAAGAGAGAAGAGGAGGCGTTGTGGATGGTCACTGCACCGACCTGTACAGGGAATTCTCTTGAAATTAACAGATGTAACTATTAATGTGGCCGGCGCCAACAATGACGTGGCGTAATGAGATCAGGGATGTCGATGAAAAACTTACCATTTCTTGCCGTAACAATGCTGCTGTCTTTATGTTATGCGACAACGGCTTTGAGTGAAAATAAGCGCTTTGATCATTCACTGGTTCCCTCTTATCTGGTTGCTCTTGGTGCATCTTTCGATCGTATAAAAAATACCCCCATAGTTCAGCGCTGCCTGACCCAGAATCCAGATGATATGGTATCTGCGAATATCGAGTTAAATCGTGAAATGCGGAAAGATATTGCTGTTGTTGAGAACGCCGATGAATTATTTCAGTTTATTTCCTGGGATTTTAACGGGGATGATCCGAGTGGCTATCTGCTAAATGATGGCCCGCTCTATTTCGATACTACAGAAGTGGCGGCTGACGGTGAGGACTATCCAGGTATTATCGTTGGAAGGTTCTTAAAACCTGTATATGAATTAATATCAAAGCCAATTGATGCATTGTCTGATTTAAATGATTCCTCTTTGGCAGTGTATTCCAATGGGCTTGCTCCTTTCCGTGATCGTTGCGGGGATGGTTACATTTCCAGGATACAGATGGGAATACAGGCTGGTTTTCGGATAAAAGTGTTATCGGTTGAAGGATCATCTGTTGTCAGTAAAGCCGACGTTGTCCGGTTATCTGAAAGTCTGTCTGAGATAATGGATGGCAATGTCACTGATATCGAAAAGCAGGATATGCTTTCAAAGCATAAAAAATATCAATTGGGATTTTCTATTAGTACCAGTGGGTTAAACCCAGGTTCTGACTTCAGCGTAATTGTGCTGAGCCTTGGTGAATTTATAGACTTTGTTAACGGATTGTATAATGACAGCTATTATTCTCCTATTCCGGTTTATACTTTTGTCAGTGATTACCCATTTGAAACATTATCTGTTGAAAGTGAGCGTCGTAATTACACACGCTGGCTGCAGGTGCAATCTTCTCTTGATAAGCGTTGCAGTCGCTTCTGGGGGATGGGGAATGACTGGTGGCTGCACCGCCAACTGGCGAATAATCTTCTGGACAATGGTACAGCAATCGAAGATTCATGCCGTGCGGCTTTTGATCTTGCTAAAGAAAAAACTGCCCAGTGTTCAGATGCCGATAAATTTGCTTTATGCGACGCGCCGGTATCTCAGACCTGCACGTATCAGGGAATGGCGTGTTCTGAGATTATGGATGGATCGCTGATTCCTGAGTGGATGCCGGTAACTGTTCATAAGCGTTACGCTAAACGGTTCCGGTCGGGAAAAACCCATGTCCGTAAAGTTACCTTGTGTTTACCTGAGGACGCTGTATTTGATATCAGTCGCAGTGATTCCGGATACCACAGAACGTCAAATCATAAGAATTACCGGCATAGCCATGTTCAGCTGTCTCACCGTTGCTCTGAGACAACGTTCAGAATTAAGAAGAAAAAAGGCATTAATTTCAGCTCAGATATTTATTTATATGGTCTGAAAGCCAATCCTACAGCGATACTCGATGAGTTCTGAAGTCCTGGCTGACAGCCGGTTTCTCTGTGAGCTAAAAGCAGGCGGTTGAGGCGCCTGACCGCCACCGCCTGCGCCCAGTAGGGCGCAGTAGAGATAGGGCTGTCAATGTGCATGATTATCAGCCTGCTACTGAAAAATCAGTTTTATTTCCGATTCAGTGTTTAGCGGAAAACCTCAATATCACGCTCAGTGGCGGGAATTGACATGTTAATCTGCGCTTCTTACTGGATTTATCATCAAAACAGTCAGAAAGCTGTTTTTGATAGCTGTTATCAATGGCAGCATCCGATGCTATCTCCTATAACTATATAAAGCTCAATATTCAGTGTTCATCGGTTCAGCTTCCGCTGATCCGGTAAGACAAGGACAGCACACACATGTCTAATGATGCCTTCGTTTTCAGTGACGATGAATGTAAAACATTCCCGCTACAGGCTCATGCCAGCTGGAAGATTCTCAGTGTTGAAGATGATCCTGTCTATCAGGCTTCATTGCTGCATGGTTTAAGCGGTCTGCAATTCAAAGGTGAGGATGTTGAGGTTCTGACCGCGGCCTCTGCTGCGCAGGCAGCCGATTTGCTCGGGGAGCATGACGATATCGCCGTAATGCTGCTGGATGTGGTGATGGAGCAGGATGACGCCGGCCTGCGACTGGTCAGCTCTGTTCGCGAGGTTCTGGGCAACTCGGCAATCCGTATCGTGCTGCTGACCGGACAACCCGGTGTGGCTCCTGAGGCTGACGTCATGCGTCAGTACGACATTGATGAATACTGGAACAAAGCGGACCTGAACCGCGAAAAGCTGCATTCTGTGGTGGGCAGTCATCTGCGTACCTGGCACTACATGATGGAGCTGAACCGCGCGCAGCGGGGCTTGCAGCTGATATTAGATGCTTCCCGTAATCTGCACAGCAAACAGGAACTGGGTTCACTGACCCAGGCAGTACTGACTAATATTGGCCGTATTATTGGTGCGGGAGTCAGCGGTATTGTTTGTATGGGGCATTTCCGCAATATGCAGTTAAGTGATGCCAGGGTGATCGCAACGACTGTCGACTATCATGGCATGCTTGAGAAAAACCTTACGGATTTTCCGGCTGATGAACGGATGGCGACCTTAAGGTCGGCCATTACTGCGCAATGCCACCAGTTTCATGCAGATCATACAGTTCTTTATTTTGAAACCCATGCTATTGATGGGGCCGAATATCTGGTTCTGGTTGATGGTATTGCAGAACTGACTCCTGCCCATATTAATTTGCTGCGGGTTTTCAGCGAAAATGTGCGCAGTGGCTTTTCTAACGTTGCCCTGCTTAATCGTGTCAGTCGTTTGGCCTATTTTGATGATCTTCTGAATATTCGTAACCGTAACGGTTTACTGCGTGAGCTGGATTCTCTGAACGACGATGACCGGCGCGACAATGTGCTGCTGCTGGTGAAGATCAAAAGCTTTCAGGATGCGATGATCACCTTTGGTGAGCGCTATTGTGACAATCTGCTTAAAGCAACCTGCGAAGCTTTGCGGCAGAAACTGCCGGGATTCAGCTGTTTTTCAACGATCAGCACAGGCTCATTTGCTCTGGTTTTTAATCATGACAGCCAGCCCGATGATGAGTTGTTACTGCAGATTTTTGATCAGCCGCTGATGCTATCCGGCGTGCAGCATCATATTCAGTTAATCTTCTGTAAAATCGAACTGAATTTACTTCAGGATGCTTCTCCTCAGGAAACCTTACATCTGGCTGAGGTTACGTTGTCAGTAGGAGAAAGTTACAACCTGAACTTAATTGGCTATACACCGGGCTATCGCGAAAAAATAACCGCCAGTCATCTGCAATTACTTGAGTTACAGCAGGCATTACAGAATCGCGATCTCTTCATTATGCTGCAGCCTAAAGTGGCATTGGTGAACAATAAGGTACTGGGTTTTGAAGCCTTAGTACGCTGGCGGAACAGCAATGGCGACTATATTCCACCGGATGTTTTTATTCCCCTCGCAGAGGCCTCCGGGTTAATCCGCAGTCTTGATCTTCATGTGCTTCAGCTGACCTTTGCTGCCATAAAACAGCTGGCTGATGCTGGTTTTGAACTACCGGTATCATTTAATGCCAGCGTATCAGATTTAAATAACCGCGATTATATCCAGAGTATTTTTCAGGCTATTGAAGAGAAGAGTATCAACCCTGCTTTATTGGATATTGAAGTAACAGAATCACAGGCTATGACCGACTACCGTGGTTTTGATACATTGCTGCGCCGGTTTATGTCATTGGGAATGTCTGTCAGCATCGATGATTTTGGAACGGGTTATTCCTCGCTTGCACATATCACCAGACTACCTGCAACCACATTAAAAATAGACCGGTCTTTTGTTCAGGGAATCGAAGAGTCAGAAGAAGACCGGCATGCGGTTGAAATGGTTGTAAGAATAGGTCAGCGTTTTGGCTATCATATTGTTGCTGAAGGCGTAGAAACCAAAGCTCAGAGCGAGTGGTTACAACAGGTTGGTTGTTCTGTCGGGCAAGGCTATCTGTTTTCCCGGCCAATGACAGTGGATGATGCGATTGCATGGCTTCACACGAACCGCTGAAACATACGGAGCCGGCCTCTGGTTTTGCCGCCGAGGCTCTTTCTGTTTTTCCATACTATTCTGTTCCCGCACAGCGAAAGCAGGGCATCCGGCTTCTCTTATTGCTGTTACTGATTGCTTTTGTATCGGCATTTACCGTCAACTATTTATTACGCCAGTCATATATCCACGATATTAACGAAAAGCACGATCATATTATCGCTTCGGCCTCGGTGCACCTGAGCCGGGAGCTGGGCGATGTGCGTAATATTGTCTCACTGCTTTACCATGATCGTGATATTCATCAGGGGCTGAGCGCTGAAGGGCCAATCAACACCGCGATTCTGGCGCAACGATTCTCAGGGTTTGCTCAATCTCTGGACAATGTTCTGCAGATCCGCTGGCTTGATATTCAGGGCAATGAGCGGGTGCGTATCGACGTTGATAAAGATTCCGTGCGTCAGTTACCAGATTCAGAGCTGCAGAATAAAGCCAGTCGCTATTATTTTCGTGATGCAATGCAGGTAGAACCACCAGCAGTGTATTTTTCCGGACTGGATCTGAATGTTGAAAACGGAGCCATTGTCCAGCCATATCAACCAACACTCCGTGCCGGTATCCGTACTGGGGTTGATGATGGAAAACAACCCGGCCTGCTATTGATTAATTATGATTTTCGCCGCTTGCTGGAATCCCTGCGTAATTTATCAGAGGAACAGTCAGCCTTATTGATTGCCGATGCAGGTGGTTACTGGGTTCTGCACCCTCAAGCCGAGCAGGAGTGGGGGCATGACCTCGGTCAGAATAAGTATAACCTGAGCATGCAGAATCAGGCTTTGTGGAAACGCCTGCGGGAAATTTCTGTTATTTCAGGGGAGGTTCTTGCTGGTCAGTTAATCAGTGCCATGAAAATAAATCTTGGGCAATCCACCAGTCAGGAGAGTGCCACACCGGTCTATTTGATTGTGCAGACAACGGCAGAATTTATGTCGGCTGTTAACTGGCGGTCGATATGGCCAGGATTATTACTTGCCGCAGTTATCATTCTGGTTGGTGGCCGTTTGCTGCACCATGATTTACTGCAACAGTACCAGCGTTACCTGCTTAACCGACAACTCCAGCAGGAAAAAGAAGCACTGGAAGTTACAAATGCAAAGTTGGATATCAGCTTGTACGAGCAAAGTATTCTGCAGGATGAATTGGTTGAAACGCGTAAATTATCTGCGCTTGGGATGATGGTCGCAGGCGTTGCTCATGAGCTTAATACTCCGGTAGGTGGAGCACTGATGCTAACATCAACATTGGAAACTCATCTGACCCAGCTGACTAAGGCTGTTGATACGGGATTAAGCCGTCAGGCGCTGGCCGATTATATTCTCCACAGTCAGGAAGGACTTAAATTACTGGATGAGAATCTGAAACGGGCAAAAATCCGTGTTGAGAGTTTTAAACGTCTGGCAATCGACCGTGCCAGTGACGATATCGTTGAATTTCGTCTGCGCCAGGTATGCGACGATTTATTGCGCTCTTTACAGGTTATGCTCACCCACTCTGGTGTAAAAGTCGTCACACATATTGCCGAAGACCTCCGTCTTGTCGGTTATCCGGGTATTGTTTCACAGATACTGCAAAACCTTATTGTTAATGCCGTGGTGCATGGCTTTGCTGATATGACGGGCGGTCAGATCGAACTCCGTGCTGAGACTAATGAGCAGGATCAGGTGATATTGCGCGTATCAGATAATGGCAGCGGGGTGCGCTCGGATATTGCCGGCCGGATGTTTGATCCGTTTGTGACCAGTGCCCGGGGGCAGGGTTCAAGCGGACTGGGTCTGCACCTTGTCCATCAGTGGGTAACGCGTCTGTTGCATGGCAGTATTCGAGCCGAAGAACCAGCAGAGGGCGGGCTGTCCTTTTTGATCGTTTTCCCGCGCCATATCAGCGCCGATTAATCGGCCTCGTTTTTGTTGTTTGCCGCTCTGCTATGATGCCGGCAGGGTTTTCTCCATCAGCACCAGACTCAATGCATCCTGCAATGGTGTACCGACCGCCAGTTGTTTGGGGAAAGGAGCCCGTGAGGGCGTCAGCTGATATCCGCGTCTCTGATAATAGGCAATTAAATCTTCCCGTGGTGCCAGTACCTGCATCTGCATGGTTGTGCAATTCAGATCAGAGGCGAAGGTTTCGCCCCAGGATAGTAACTGCTTACCCAGCCCCTGTGCCTGATAGTGCGGATGTACGGCAAAGCTGCCGAATTCACAGCGGCTCTGGTTGTCCGCGGGTATCGATGCGGCAGTGGATTCGTTTTTCAGTATCAGAGAAAAGCAGGCGATAATGTCGGCATTATTTTTAATGCAGAAAAAATTCACATCCGCACGATGAATAAAGGCGAGTAAATCGTCGGGCTGAATACGCTGACCAGCGACCAGACCGACTTCTGAAGTCCAGCCCTGTAATTGCGTTTCAGTGCCGTCTTCGCTGCCGCGATAACACAGATTCATCAATGCACAGAGTGCCGGTACATCGGCGTCTGCCGAAGGCTGGAGCAGCAGAGGATGTAAAAAGGAAGAATCAGGCATGACGGTGTAATTCATAGTATCATTCATACTCTGCTGCTGGACAAAAGTTGGCCGTATTATAACCGGTCACGATATGACTTCTAAAATATTAAACAGAAGGACATATGAAAGGGATGCCACTGCCGGTTAAAATCCGGTTTACCAAAAAATGCCAACGTTGCATGCGATCTTTCCCTCACCTGGCCAGAGCTTGTCCGCATTGCCGGGATATTACTGATGGCGCTGAGCTGGAAGCCTTTATTCAGTGTTATCAGCAGGAGCTGGCTGAAAGTCGCGGACTGGGGAATATTTTTCTTTTTCTCGCTGCGCTGCTGCTTCTGGCACTTCTCGTAATGTCTGTGACGTAAATAAAAAAAACGGCTGCACCGGCAGCCGTTTTTACGCTCATTACCTGCTGTTTAAACCCGGCGCACTTTAATAGCACGGCCTTTAATACGGGTTTTCTGCAGATGATTCAGGGCGATTCTGGCCTGATCGCGCTGGACTGCAACATAAGCGGCGTAATCCAGTACTTCAATTTTACCGACAGCACTGCCGGCAATACCGCCGGGTGAGGTCAGGGCACCGAGAATATCGCCGGGGCGCAGTTTATCTTTACGACCCGCCGCCAGACACAGGCTGACGTTGGCTGGCTTTTCTGCCTGCAGCATAACATCGCTGAGTTCACTGATTGGCATCAGCGGAATATCGCGGCCCTGTTGTTCGGCAATGGCGGCGCGTTTGTAGTCTTCGCGTTCGGTAGCAATAGAGATTGCCAGACCTTCTTTACCGGCGCGGCCGGTACGGCCGATACGGTGTACATAGACTTCCGGGTCGCGCGGTAATTCGTAGTTGATCACCGCTGGCAGATCATCGACATCCAGACCACGGGCAGCGACATCGGTTGCCACCAGAAAATTGGTGCTGTTCTGTTTGAACTGCACATAGACCTGATCGCGGTCACGCTGATCCAGATCGCCGTGCAGGGCGAGGGCGATAAACCCCATATCGCGCAATATCTGGGTGACTTCTTCGGTTGCCTGTTTGGTATTGCAGAACACCACGGCCTGCTGAATACCAAAGTGGCTTAATACCCGTGCCAGTGCCTGTTCTTTTTCATTGCGTTCGCAGATGACCAGATGCTGCTCGATGCTGTTGCTCTGATGCACGGCTTCGACTTTGACATTCAGCGGGTTGTGCTGAAATTCGGCACTTAACTGGCTGATGTTTTCCGGATATGTGGCCGAAAACAGCAGGGTCTGACGGTTGGCCGGGGTGTGCGCCACAATATGATGAATGTCGTCGGTAAAACCCATATCGAGCATGCGGTCGGCTTCGTCCAGCACCAGTGTTTGCACCTGATCAATTTTCAGGGTTTCTTTGCGCAGGTGATCTTTAATCCGCCCCGGTGTGCCGACCACGATGTGCGCGCCGTGTTCCAGCGAGCCGATTTGTGGGCCAATTGACACACCGCCACACAGCACCACCACTTTAATATTGGCCTGAAAGCGTGCCAGCTTGCGGATTTCTTCCGCCACCTGAGTGCTGAGTTCGCGGGTCGGGCACAATACCAGCGCCTGCACACCAAAAAAGCGCGGATTAATTTTGCTTAATAACGGCAGACCAAAGGCGGCGGTTTTACCGCTGCCGGTTTTGGCCTGGGCAAGAATATCCTGACCGGCCAGTGCCGCCGGCAGAGTCTGCTGCTGTACCGGCGTCATCTGGCTGTAGCCCATGCGCTCAAGATTCTGCAACTGGCTGGCAGGCAGATCGAGCTGACTGAAGGATGAAGATGCGGTGCTGTTCATGAAGGGTTTTTCCGGGTCAGGACCACACCGGTTTCGATATGGTCGGTATAGGGGAACTGATCAAACAGCGCAAAGCGTCTGATCTCGTGGGTGTTGCACAGCACCTGCAGGTTGTCGTGCAGGGTATTGGGGTTACAGGAGATATAAATAATATTGTCGTAGCCCTGCACCTGTTTCACCGATTCATCATCCAGCCCGGCGCGTGGCGGATCGACCAGCACGGTACGGAAATCGTAGCTGCTTAAATCGACACCAGACAGCCGCTCAAAGGTGCGCTCGCCGCGCAGGGCCTGCACAAATTCTTCGCTGGATAAACGCGCAATCACTACGTTATCAAGCTGGTTATCGGCGATATTGACCTGGGCGGCCGCGACCGAGGTTTTGGAAATTTCGGTCGCCAGTACGCGGCGGAAGCTATTGGCCAGTGCCATGGAGAAATTACCGTTGCCGCAATACAGCTCCAGCAGGTCGGATGACGGCTCGCCGTTGTTATCACTATTGTTGATGTCAGCCGCGGCAGAACGTGCCCAGCTCAGCATCTGCTGATTCATCTCGCCATTGGGTTGGGTGAAGCCACCTTCAATCTGGCGGTAGTGCAGGGTCTTGCCGTCCACCTGCAGGGCCTCGTTCACATAATCGCGTTCCAGCACCAGCTTTTGTTTACGCGAGCGGCCAACAATCGGGAAGCCCAGACGGGCCTGCAGTGCTTCGGCTTCGGCGCGCCATTCATCGCCTAATGGCTTGTGATAAATCAGCGTGATCAGGGCATCACCGCTCAGGGTGGTTAAAAACTCGACCTGAAACAGTTTGCGGCGCAGCAGCTCGTTCGGCTGGATGTCTTCCAGCAGGCGGGTCATCAGCTCGTTGATCAGGCGTGAGGCAATAGGGAACTCACGCACTTCATAGACTTTGCTTTTATCGCCCGGCTCAAACATGGCGTAAAAACAGCGGTCGCCATCGTGCCACAGACGGAATTCCGCGCGCAGGCGGAAATGGCTCGGGGCACTGGCATGCACCTGTAATGACGGCGGATTAAAGTCGGCAAACAGATCGCGCAGACGCTGTGCTTTTACCTCCAGCAGCTCGGCATAATGCTCAGGGTTTACATGGTGCTGGTAGGGGTCACGCTGTTGCATAGGTCGCCTGTGTGAAATCGGGTTGTGCGGAAGTCGGGTGCATTGTGCCTGTGTATCGTTGTTTACGCGGGTTTGGCCCCGGGGCGCGCTGCATCTGCGGATGCGGGCGGAGGCAAAATCCCATTGCAAAAAGGCCGCGTATTATACGGATTGCACGCTATTGTGCATCTTTTAACCTCAGGATGCCGGTTTTAACCTCCGGATGCCGCTTTGTCGCCGCTCAGGCACGGATAATCTCCCCTGAATGACCCGGGAATGGCAATTTCAGCCTTTTAGCAGGTCTGGTTGTCAGATGCGGCACTGGGCCAGACTGCCATGTTGTGAGATAAAGACGCAGATGGATGATTGGTTTATCCAATCAGGGCTTCATTCAGAGGATGTCACGGCGGCCAATGTGTCGCCGTACTGAATCCGTATTGTGTGAAACATTAGGGCCTGTCGACACTAATTAAACAGACTGTTATTGGCTAAAAATATCTCAGGCAAGGCGCTGAGAGTGTGGCCTAACGGGTTAAGCGAGCGAGCAGCAACGCTGGATGAGGGATTTTTAGCCATAACCCTTCGGGCTGAGGCCAGTTTTCCCCATGAACATCGTCGTTCGTCATTCATTTAGCCCGCTAATATCACTCCTCTCTCCTTGTTCTGAGAAAAACTGGCTCTCAGCAGGCCGGATTTACTTAGTGTCGACAGGCCCTAACAAACAGAAAAAGCTGGTCAGGCCGGTCAACAGTGCCCGCCAGCGATGATTTTAATAAGAAAAGGTGGCGTCAGGGCAGTAACGTCCGCCCGCGTCCGCCCGTTAAGGCAGGGTTTAGTATGAGCAATGTATTGGCAGAATTGATTGAGCTGTTAAAGCTGGAAGCCATTGGCGTAAACCGTTTCCGTGGTCAGAGCCAGGATCTGGGCTTCCGTAATTTGTTCGGCGGTCAGGTGCTGGGGCAGAGTTTATCGGCAGCCATTCAGACGCTGACTGAGGGCGATTGGGCCCCACACTCACTGCATGCTTATTTTCTGCGTCCCGGTACAGTGACCGACAGCGTTGAATTTGAAGTGGATGTACTGCGCGATGGCCGCAGTTTTGCCACCAGGCAGGTAAAAGCCAGCCAGAACGGCAAGGCGATTCTGACCATGATGTGCTCGTTCCAGCATCCGGAAGCGGGCTTTGAGCATCAGAATCTGATGCCCGATATCAAAGGCCCGGAAGGCATTCCGTCGCAGCTGGAACTGGCGCGCATGTTCCGCGATTACTTCCCGGAGCGGGTTCGCGATATTTACACCGCCGACCAGCCGATTGAAATCCGCGTGCTCGACCCGGTGAATATTTTTGCGCCACAGAAAAAAGAACCGGTGAAATACGCCTGGATGAAGGCCGATGCGCCCATGGGCGATAACCCCAATGTGCACGCCACCATGCTGGCTTATGCCTCCGACTTCAACCTGATTACCACCGCGCTGCACCCGCATGCGGTATCGGTATCGCAGAAAGACATGCAGGTGGCCAGCCTCGATCACAGCGTCTGGTTCCACCGTCCGCTGCGTATGGATGAATGGCTGTTGTATGCCATCGACAGCCCCAATGCCGGTGGTGCGCGTGGCTTCTGTCGCGGTCAGCTGTTTAACCAGAAGGGCGAGCTGGTGGCTTCGGTGGCGCAGGAAGGTCTGATGCGCAAGATTGATCTGAACGCCAAATCCGGTGAAAGCAAAGCATGAGCCAGATGTTGCGCTCGGCCCTGATGTTTGCCCGCCGTCCCTGGGCCAGACCGGCAACGGCGCTGGATGTATTTCATACCCGTTTCCGCGTCTTGCCCTGGGATTGTGACCTGAATCTGCATTTAACCAATACCCGTTATCCGGCCTGGCTGGATCTGGCGCGCACCGAGTTTTTTCTGCGCCTGGGCACCGGCCCATTATTTGTGCGCAAGGGCTGGCGCTCGGTATTGGCCAGCCAGACTTTAACCTTTGTGCGTGAGATCAAACCGCTGGCGCTGGTGGATGTGGAAAGCCGGGTGCTGCACTGGGACCGTAAGTATTTCTATATGGAGCATCGTTTTCTGGTCGATGGCCGTTTACATGCTAAAGCGCTGGCGCGCATTGCGGTGCTGAAGGGCGGCCGGGTGCGCTCGCTGGCGAGCATGCTGCGGGCCGTCGCGCGTCTGAAAAATGAGCCGGATGAGTTGCAGGAAGCGCCACCGGCACCGCTTGAGGTGCTGGCCAAAATCGAATTGCTGGGAGCCAAACGGCAGGCGGAAGAAGAACGCAGCAGCTGATGCTGTGTGGGTTCTGTTTCAGGCGATAAAGTCGTTCAGGCGGATACCAAAGCGGGCCGGGTCTACGGCCTGCAGTATTTCGTCCTGAGTGGTCGGTTTGCTCAGGTCGATGATCTCAACCGGCAGGTAACGCTGACTGCTGGTGTTATAAATAACCTTTACCAGTGGCAGGCGCTGATCGGTTTCGGATGCTTCAATCACCACCGCCAGCCGCTGACTTTTCAGTTTTACCAGTGAACCTACCGGATAAATGCCCATTGAGCGGATAAAACGGTGTACCAGTGTCTGGTCAAGGTGGGTTCCGCTCCATTCCAGCAGTTTTTTCAGCGCCATCGTCGGTGGCAAGCCTTTGTGATACACGCGGTCGGCAGTGATGGCATCGTAGACATCGGCAATGGCGCACATCTTTCCTTCGCGGCAGATATCGCAGTCGTGCAGGCCTTCCGGGTAGCCGCTGCCATCAATACGCTCGTGGTGCTGGGCGGCGACTTTAATGGTCAGCTCGCTCACCCCCGGTGTCTTTTTCAGCAGCTCGCGGCTGAATACCACGTGGTTGCGCATAATGGCGAATTCATCGTCGTTCAGTTTACCGGGTTTATGCAGTACCTCGTCGGGGATCATCACTTTGCCGATATCATGCAGCATGGCGCCAACCACCGCCTGGTGCATGGTCTCGCGGTCAATCTTCAGGCTTTTGGCAAAGATGCCCATCAGAACGGCAAGATTGATGGAGTGTTCGAGCAGGTAATTGTCTTTTTCGCGGATACGGCCAAGGCAGGCGAGGGCGTTGTGATTACGCAGCACCGAATCGACCATACCATCGGCCAGACGGTCGAAGGCTTCTACATCGATGGCGCGGCCAAGCTTCACATCTTTCAGTACATTGCTGACCAGACCTTTGGCCTGGGTGTGGATTTTATTCGCTTTCAGCAGCTCTTCCTGCACACCGCTGCGGGCTTTCTGATCGGGTTTCAGGGTGGCGGCTTTGTCCAGTGCCTGCTGGTTGGCACGCTCCACTTCGGCGGCGGTCAGAGCATTATCGCCGACATCCAGACCGCGACTGGTGTCGATATACACTTCGCGGATACCACGGCGACGGATTTCGTCGACAATGCTCTGGTCGGGAATGCGACCTTCTTTCTGGTAGTTATGGTGAGGAATCCAGTCGCAGTTCAGGTCTGAGACATACATGTCTGGCTTGAGCTGGTCGACGGAGATTTTTTTGATCATAACGGACTTTCAGAAAAGGGCTTTTCTGAGTATAGACACTGATCGTCCGTCGGCGGTCTTATCGGAAGGTGTAATTGCCGGCCTATTTTACCGGCGATGATGTGTCTGGATTGCTGCTTTCTTCAGCAGGAGTGGTCGTGGTGCGCTCATCCTGTTGCTGCAGTAATTTGCGGGCGGCACTGAAATCAAAGCCGGTATCGTCATTCAGTGCATCGGGGTCGGGACGGATGCCACAGCCGCTGCCTTTAACCGGCAGTAAACCAGCGGTGCCGGGGTGTTTTTTATCACTCATGTGCAGCTCCTGTTTGTCCGGTGGCTGACAGAATTTTGCCACCCTGCAGAGGAGAAATCAGCAGCAACGGATTAATGCGGGCGTTGTTCAGACTGACTGTCCAGTGCAGATGAGGGCCGGTGGCGCGGCCGGTTGCTCCGACCTGACCAAGGCGTTCACCGGCAATAATCTCTTCGCCTTCTTTAACCTCAATAACGCTCATATGGCAGAACATGCTGATCAGCCCCTGGCCATGGTCGATAAAGACGCTGTTACCGTTAAAAAAGAAGTCACCGGTCAGCACCACTTTACCATCCGCCGGCGCCAGAATGGGCGTGCCGGTTGTTGCGGCAATATCCAGCCCGCTGTGCGGGTTGCGCTGTTCACCGTTAAAAAAGCGTTTCAGGCCAAAGGCGCTGCTCATATCGCCACGAATGGGCCAGGCCATAGGCTGCCACGGGCGTGCCGGGCTGAAGCTGGTATAAACCGCCGCCATCTGTGCCTGTTCTTTGCGGATACGCGCCAGCTCTGCGGCGCTGGGGTTTACATGCTTCTTTTTAACCGTCAGATGCTGCTCAGGGTAGGCGTGGTCATTAACGGTAAAACGGATGTTTTTATTGCCGGCTTTGATGCTGGCTTCGCCGGGCTGCTGACTGAGTGGAATACCAACCATGGCCAGCCAGGGTTTTTGCTCGTCCGGGCGGATGACCATCACATTCTGTTGATTGAAGCTTACCTGCGGTGGCTGAATACCATAGCCGACAGGAATAACCGTCAGGCCGCCGGGAATACTCTGTTGTAACGGCAGGGGCCCTTCGGCAGGAACCGGGGTGGCGCTCTGGATCGAACCGGCGGCGAACAGCGAGACGATAAACTGCATCATGCTGTGAAAGAGTTCGGCCATGTTAATCCTCGCTGGTTTTTTCTAGGGCCTGTTAACACTAATTAAACAGGCCTGTTATCGGCTAAAAAATGCTCAAACAAGGCGCTGAGAGTGTG
>NZ_DDCJ01000068.1:0-12206 GCF_002335285.1 Thalassolituus sp. UBA2009 | reverse complement strand
TAAGCGAACGAACAGCAACGCAGAATGAGGAATTTTTAGCCATAACCCTTCGGGCTGAGGCCCGTTTTCCCCATTAACGTCGTCGTTCGTCATTCATTTAGCCCGCTAATATCACTCCTCTCTCCTTGTTCTGAGAAAAACTGGCTCTCAGCAGGCCCGATTCACTTAGTGTTAACAGGCCCTTGGAGTGGATTTCCGCGTGCGCGGTTTTTTCGCGCCTTCTGGCTGTGGCACGGCACTGTCGGTATGCACGGCGATCACCTCCGACTCCAGCCAGCCGCTGTGTAAGCGACTATGGATGCGCTGGCCTGCAGCAATCTCACTGGCCTGCTGCACCACACGGCCATCGGTTTGCTGGGTAATAGAGTAACCACGGCCAAGAACGTTCAACGGACTCAGGCTGTTCAGCAAATGCGCCTGAGCGGCCAGTTGCTGCTGGCGCTGGGTCAGCCGTTGCTGAATCAGGCGGGTAAATTGTTTTTCCAGTAATGCGACCTGTTGCTGGCGTTCACGCAACAGGCGTTGCGGGTGTTGATGCACCAGTGCCTGCTGCAGCTTCTGCAGGCGGTGATAACGCTGCTGCAGATCCTGTTGCTGTGCCCGTTGCAGACGGATCTCCAGCTGGTCGAGATGTTGCGCACGGTTTTGCAGCAGGCGGCCCGGTGCGCGCAGGCGTTGCTGAATACGCAACAGGCGTTGCTGTTGCTGCTGCAACTGTCGCTGCATTCCACGCTGCAGGCGCTGATGGATCAGCTGGATCTGACGAATCTGCTGGCTCTGATCCGGACTGAGCAGCTCGGCGGCGGCTGACGGAGTTGGTGCTCTGACATCGGCGACAAAGTCGGCAATGGTAAAGTCCACTTCATGGCCAACCGCGCTGACAATGGGCAGGCGCGAATGGTGAATGGCCCAGGCCACGGCTTCTTCGTTAAAACACCACAGATCTTCGAGGGAACCACCTCCGCGGCCAACGATTAACACGTCGACATTATTGTCGCGGTTGGCACGCTCAATGGCGGCAACGATGTGTGCCGTGGCGTCACGTCCCTGTACCGGGGTCGGGTAAATATCAATCTCAATCGTCGGGCAGCGACGGCGGAAGACCGTCAGCATGTCATGAATGGCAGCACCGGTCGGGGAGGTGATAATGCCAACCCGGCGTACTGAGGGCATGGGCTGTTTGTATTTGTCATCAAACAGTCCGGCCATGGCCAGACGATCTTTTAACTGCTGAAACGCCAGCAGCAGAGCACCTTCGCCAGCGGGTTTCATCGCATCCACGATCAGCTGGTAGTCGCCACGGTTCTCATACAGGCTGACTTTTGCGCGCAGCTCAACTTTATCGCCTTCTTTTGGCATAAATTTCAGCAGGGCGGTGCGCGAGCGGAACATGGCACAACGCACCTGAGCGCCACTGTCTTTTAAGGTGAAGTACCAGTGGCCGGAAGACGGACGTGACAAATTCGAAATTTCTCCTTCAACACGGACATTGGCGAAAGAAACTTCCAGTAATTGTTTGGCACGCTGGTTCAGCTGGCTGACGGTGAAAATATTGGTGGCTTGCACAAAAGTGAAAGATATCGGTTGTAAGATGTGTTCAGAGGTTGCCATGCTCAGACCGTATTGGCCAGAGATTTTCTTTTGTGTATCAAGGATGTGCGCGGGTTCACTATTAAACTTTTATCCTTATTGATGGCATAGACAGAATGGTTATAACGCGCTAGTGTTAACGCCTTCAGCGCAAGCTGAATCAAATTTTAAATAGGCTGACACAAGGATATAGCCCATGAAAAAGTTTATCGCAGGTGCAATTCTGGTTTCTTCTTCCACTCTGGCGTTTGCCGCTAACCCATACGCTGGTTGTGGTCTGGGCTCAGCTGTTGTATTCCCAGATGCTAACGAATGGCACGAGCACGTACTGGCTGCTACCACCAACGGTACTTCCGGTAACCAGACTTTCGGTATGACTTCCGGTACTCTGGGTTGTGAAGGCGCTAACGGCCCTCTGAAACTGGCTCAGGCGTTCATGGAAGACAACATGGACCAGCTGGCTCTGGACGCTGCTAAAGGTCAGGGCGAAACTCTGGCTGCTCTGGCTGAAGTAATCGGTGTTGAAGCTCAGGACGCTGCTGCTTTCAACCGCACCATGCAGTCTAACTTCGACAGCATGTTCAACGCTGACGCTACTTCTGCTACTGCTTATGAAGCTATGACTTCTGCAATGGCACAAGACGCTGCTCTGCAGAAATACCTGGGTTAATTCCGGTATTGGGGACTGTTCACTCTGAGTAAACAGGCCCTGATAAAAAAGCGCGCCCCGGCGCGCTTTTTTATTGTCTGAATTTTATGCATTAAAAAAGAAGGAGAGATAACGCTATGCGCTGGTCAGGGATACTGGGGCTTTGTGGATTTTTAATGGCTGCATCGTTCGCAGCGCGTGCTGGAGCAACATCTCTGCCAGACGATGACGCATTGCAAGCATTGGCTGAAAAACCACAATGGGCGCATTTACTGCATTATCGTCTTCACCCGCTTAAAGGACGTCATCTGAGTCAGAATGACAGCCCGGAATTTTTTCTGGCTGCCGATGGCAAAGAAGATCCGGCGGCAGAATTAAAAGCCGACCTGAATGCTTTTTTACAAACTAATCAGGCGGATGATGAATCGGCGCAGTGTCAGTTTCCTGCACGTTATCATTGGTTAAAACAACAATTACCGGACGTGGCATTTACCGATCAGCGCTGCCCGGCATTTGAAGAATGGCGCGACGAACTCGACGCCCATGCCTTAACGCTTATTTTTCCGGCTTCCCATATTAATTCTCCCTCCTCGATGTATGGCCACACGCTGGTGCGTATGGACCGCGCCGATGATTCGCGCAGCAAATTGCTGGCTTACAGCGTTAATTTTGCCGCCAATGCCGACCCAACCGATAACGAACTGGTATTCAGTTATAAAGGTTTAAGTGGTGGTTACCCCGGCGTGGTATCGGTGATGCCGTACTACGTAAAAACCAATGAATATCAGCACATGGAATACCGCGATGTGTGGGAATACCGGCTGAATTTCAGCAAAGCCGAAGTGGACCAGTTTGTGCGCCACATCTGGGAAACCAAAGATACCTATTACGATTATTTTTTCTTTGACGAAAACTGTTCTTATCGTCTGCTGGCATTACTCGATGCCAGTTCAGAACGCGCCGATTTAGCCGAGGCTTTTACCTATAAAGCAGTGCCGGTCGATACCATCCGCGCGTTATGGCAAAACGACCTGGTGGAAAATACCGAATACCGTCCTTCAGCTGCCAGTGATATGGAATTTAAAAGCACTCAGGTGAATGACGACGTGCTGGCTGCGGCGCAGGCTCTGGTCGACAGCGACGAGGATATCGAAAGCCTGATCGCCGGTTTAAATGCACAGGATCAGGTGCGTGCACTGGAACTCAGCCACGCTTATGCCCGTTATCTGGCAATCAAGAAAAAGCAGGCCAATCCGGTGTTGCGTAAACGCACCCTGGCCTTACTGTCAGCCCGGGCCAAACGTCCGGCGACGGCGGATTTTGCCGATGTGCCAATGCCTGTTGTGCGTGATGATCAGGGCCATCTCACTTCCCGTGCCGGCCTCTGGGGCGGGCAGGTGAGTGCATCTGGTGAGACTCAGGCCTACAGCGATCTGAGCTGGCGTATTGCCTATCACGACGTCCTCGATCTGCCGTCCGGTTTTGTTCCTGGCTCACAGATTCAGATGGGGCAGTGGGATCTGCGTGTCTGGGAAGATGAAGGCGTTAAGCTGCAGCGCTTTAAAGTGGTGGATGTGCTGTCGCTCAGTCATCAGACCTATTTTCAGCGTCCGGTAGCCTGGGCGGTAACCGCCGGTGCCGAGCGTTTTCTGGGTGCTGAGGCCGAGCTGCATGGCTATTTAAAAGTGGCCTTTGGCCGGGCTTACCAGACGGCGCTTGGGCGCTGGTATGGTCTGGCAGAAACCCAGCTGCTGGCGGATAACCAGTTTGAAGATGGCTACCAGCTCAGCTTCGGCCCGCGTGTTGGCTGGCTGTTGCAGCACGAGCAGGTGCAGGCACAGGTCGAAGCCAACTGGCAGCCGCTGAATACCGGTGATGACACCGTACGCCGCAGCCTGCGTGCCGAGGGTGGTTATGCGCTGGGGCAGAATCTGCAGTTACGCTTAAAAGCTGAACGTCAGTTGTTTGCCACTGATGCCGGCACCGCAGGTGTCAGTGAAGTCTCCGCCGGTATGCAGTGGTATTTCTGATGAGACAGGTGGTGCGGGTATTACGCAGACCAATTAGTCTGGCACCGGCGCTGCTTATTGTGCTGATGCTGGGCGGTTGTACCGCCACCACCGGCCTGTTTTTCTATCCGCAGACCGTCTGGATCTCGACCCCTGCCGATGTGCCACTGCCTTACGAAGACATTAGCCTCCGCGCCCATGACGGCACCCGGCTGCACAGCTGGTGGCTGCCGGCGCAGGGCGAAGACAGCGGTATTATGGTGCTGTATCTGCACGGCAATGCCGAAAATATCAGCAGCCACAGCCGCAGTATTTACTGGTTGCCGCAGCAGGGCGTCAGCGTGCTGGCACTGGACTACCGCGGTTTTGGTGCCTCTGAAGGGCAGGCACTGATGCCCGATGTGCTGCAGGATATCGAAGCTGCTACACAATGGCTGCGCACGCAGCATCCGGATAAACAGCTGGTGGTGTTAGGGCAGAGTATTGGTGCGGCGCTGGCGATTAATTTTGTTGCCCGTGCGCAACAGCAGTATCAGATTCAGGCGCTGATTCTCGATGCACCTTTTACCGGCTTTGGTGCGGTTGCCCGCCATGCAATGAGCAGTAACCTGATTGGCTGGCTGATCTGGCCCTTTACCGTTCTGGTACCCACCGACTGGGACCCGGAAGATTATGCGGCAGATATTACGATCCCGACGCTGATTATGCACAGCGCGGATGACCGGGTGATTCCCTATAAACAGGGGCGCGAAATTTATACCCGTATGAGCACGCAACGTGCGCAACAGGGCCCAGAACAGGTTAGCGCCGCACCGGCGCTATGCTGGCTCGACAGCCGCGGCGGCCATATTGCCTCTTTTGCCTTTGCCGATCTGCGCGAGGCGACCTTCAGTTTCCTGCAAACTCAACGCTGTCCGGCGTTTACCGCTCCCTGAGCTTTCGTTATAATGCTGCGCCTTTCCCATACCCTCGTTCTGGAAGGCACTTTATGTTGCGAATCGCTCAGGATGCACTCACCTTTGATGACGTGCTGCTGGTTCCCGGTTATTCCGAAGTTCTGCCCAATCAGGTTACCCTGAAAACCCGCCTGACCCGTGGCATTCAGCTCAACATCCCGCTGATCTCCGCCGCCATGGATACCGTAACCGAAGCCCGTCTGGCCATTGCCATTGCACAGGAAGGCGGTCTGGGTATCGTACATAAGAACCTCACCATCGAAGAACAGGCCGCGGAAGTCCGTAAGGTTAAAAAATTCGAAAGCGGTGTGGTTAAAGACCCTATCACCGTACCAAGCACCACCACCATCCGTGAATTGCTGGAGCTGACTCAGCTGCACAACATCTCCGGTATGCCGGTAGTGGATGGCGATGAGCTGGTGGGTATTGTGACCAGCCGTGACGTGCGTTTTGAGAAAAACCTCGACGCCACCGTCGCCAGCGTAATGACCCCTAAAGATCAGCTGGTTACCGTTCAGGAAGGCACCAGTGCCCAGGATGTACAGGACCTGCTGCATATTAACCGTATCGAAAAAATTCTGGTGCTGAATGCCGCAGGCAAACTGGCCGGTCTGATGACGGTAAAAGACATCGATAAAGCCCGTGCTTACCCGAACGCTGCCAAAGATGACCAGGGTCGTCTGCTGGTCGGTGCTGCGGTGGGTACCGGTGCTGGTACCGACGAGCGTGTTGCTGCGCTGATAAAAGCCGGTGTTGACGTGATCGTGGTGGACACTGCCCACGGCCACACCTCCAATGCCTTTGGTACCGGTGTTATTGACCGTGTGCGCTGGGTAAAAGAAAACTACCCGCAGGTGCAGGTAATTGGCGGTAACATCGCCACCGCCGAAGCGGCGATTGCGCTGGCTGAGGTCGGTGTTGACGGCGTGAAAGTGGGTATCGGCCCGGGTTCTATCTGTACTACCCGTATCGTTGCTGGTGTGGGTGTACCACAGATCTCCGCCGTGGCTAACGTTGCCGCAGCGATGGAAAAATACGGTATTCCGGTGATTGCCGACGGTGGTATCCGTTTCTCCGGCGATATCGCCAAAGCCATTGCCGCCGGTGCCAGCGTGATTATGGTTGGCTCCATGCTGGCCGGTACCGACGAGGCACCGGGTGAAGTGGAACTGTTCCAGGGCCGTGCTTATAAGTCTTACCGTGGTATGGGCTCGCTGGGCGCCATGGATCAGTCGCAGGGTTCTTCTGACCGTTACTTCCAGGACAAAAAAGCCGGTGCCGATAAACTGGTACCTGAAGGTATCGAAGGCCGTATCGCCGTTAAAGGTCCGCTGACCAATATCGTGCATCAGCTGATGGGCGGCGTACGTGCCTCCATGGGCTATACCGGTTGTGCCACCATCGACGAAATGCGTACCAAACCACAGTTTGTGCGCATTACGGCCGCAGGGATGAAAGAGTCCCACGTGCACGATGTGCAGATTACCAAAGAAGCGCCAAACTACCGTCTGGGTTAACACTGGCGGGCTTTGATTTTTCTGGGGATGCACTGCATCCCCGCTTTCGTTTTACGGGAATTAGTTATGTCTCAAGACATTCATGCTCAACGTATCCTGATTCTGGATTTCGGTTCACAGTACACCCAGCTGATCGCCCGTCGTGTGCGCGAAATTGGTGTGTTCTCTGAAATCCGTGCCTGGGATATGGACGAAGCGGAAATCCGCGAATACAACCCAACCGGTATTATCCTGGCCGGTGGCCCTGAGTCGGTTACCGAAGAAGGTTCGCCACGTGCGCCGGAAGTCGTGTTCAATATGGGGCTGCCGGTACTGGGTATCTGCTACGGCATGCAGACCATGGCAGAACAGATGGGCGGCAAGGTAGAAAGCTCCACCATCCGCGAATTTGGTTACGCCCAGATTGCGGTGGAAGGTAACAGCCGTCTGCTGCACGACATCAAAGACCATGTCGACGCCGCCAGCGGTAAAGCCCTGCTTGACGTATGGATGAGCCACGGTGACAAAGTGGTGCGCATGCCGGAAGGCTTCGAGCTGATGGCCTCAACGCCAAGCTGCCCGATTGCCGGTATGTTCCACGCTGAGAAAAACTTCTTCGGCGTACAGTTCCACCCGGAAGTAACCCACACCCTGCAGGGTAAGCGTCTGCTTGAACATTTCGTACTGGAAATCTGTGGCTGTGAAGCGCTGTGGACACCAGCAAAAATCATCGAAGATCAGATTGAAAAAGTCCGCGCTCAGGTTGGTACGCAGAAAGTTCTGCTGGGCCTGTCCGGTGGTGTCGATTCTTCTGTGGTTGCCGCGCTGCTGCACAAAGCCATCGGCGACCAGCTGACCTGTGTGTTCGTTGATAACGGCCTGCTGCGTAAGAACGAAGGCGACGCGGTTATGGATATGTTCGCCAAAAACATGGGCGTACGTGTTATCCGTGCCGATGCCGAAGCACTGTTCCTCAATGCACTGGCAGGCGTATCTGAGCCTGAAGCCAAGCGTAAGATCATTGGCGGTAAATTCATCGAAGTATTCGATGCCGAAGCCACCAAACTGACCGACGTAAACTTCCTCGCCCAGGGTACGATTTATCCGGACGTGATTGAATCAGCGGCTTCCAAAACCGGTAAAGCCCACGTGATTAAATCCCACCATAACGTTGGCGGTCTGCCGGACGATATGAAGATGGAACTGGTTGAACCACTGCGCGAACTGTTTAAAGACGAAGTGCGCAAAATCGGTCTGGAACTGGGTCTGCCATACGATATGGTTTACCGTCATCCTTTCCCGGGTCCGGGTCTGGGTGTCCGTATTCTCGGCGAAGTGAAAAAAGAATACGCCGATATCCTGCGTGAAGCCGATGCCATCTTTATTGAAGAGCTGCATAACTTCGACTGGTACCACAAAACTTCCCAGGCCTTCGCGGTATTTATTCCGCAGAAATCCGTGGGCGTTGTGGGTGATGCCCGCCGTTACGAGTGGGTTATCGCTCTGCGTGCGGTAGAAACCATCGACTTTATGACCGCCCGTTGGGCGCACCTGCCGTACGAGCTGCTGGAAAAAGTATCGAACCGTATTATTAACGAGATCGAGCATGTTTCCCGCGTGACGTACGATGTGTCGAGCAAGCCGCCAGCGACGATAGAATGGGAGTGATACTGAATTGAATAGATGTCTCTCTATCTCTTCGAGGTTTTCTAATCGTTGGGCTTGATGGAAACTTGTAAAGGGCAGGGATGCCTTTCATTCAAATCTGAAATCAGATTTTTAGATGTGGTGATATGCAGCAGGGGATGCTTGCTTCTATATGGTTTGTATTGTGTGTGATTTAATTTATAGAGAAGTGGTCTATATATTTGTGCAGTACAAAAAAATAATTGTTTTGCTCATGTGTGGTTGAATTACTACATTCCGAGATGATTTATTGGGGCGTAAGATAAATTGATTCATCTAAGCTGGCCTATAGGGCTGAGGTTGATGGCCTTCGGGCTATAGCTGTTGTTGTTGTAATTTTATATCATGCTCAGATGGTGTTCTTTGGGAAAGATTGGTTTGAGGGTGGTTTCTTAGGGGTGGATGTATTTTTTGTTATTAGTGGTTATTTAATAACAAGAATTATATTGTCTGAGTTGCAGGATTCCGGTTCGTTTAGTTTTTCGACTTTCTATGAGCGAAGGGCGCGAAGAATTCTTCCTATGCTTTTTGCTGTTATTTTGGCATCTATTCCTTTTGCTTGGCATGGGCTTTTGCCAATAGATTTTGTCGCATTCTCTAAAAGTGTGTTGACATCTATATTCTTTGGGTCAAATTTCTTTTTTTACTTAAGTGCGACTGAATATGGGGCTGATAGTGCACTGTTGAAACCCTTTTTGCATACCTGGAGTTTAGGGGTTGAGGAACAGTTCTATTTGCTTTTTCCACTTTTGGCTATTGCTGCATATAGATACTTTCGGCGGTATTTTCTTTGGATTGTAGTTTTTCTTTCTGTTCTTAGTCTGATGTTCGCACAGGTTATGGAAGTAAGAGATCCTGATATGAACTTCTATCTACCATTTAGCCGTTTTTGGGAGTTGGCTGTAGGCGCTATTCTTGCTTACAGGGAGCTGTACTTTAAAACAGAAAAGAGCTACTTCCTTGGTTTGCTCATGCCTGTTTTAGGGGTTTTTCTAATAGCTGCTTCGGTTCTTTTCTTTGATGGGAAAACACCTCATCCGGGTTTTTATACCATTATTCCAATTATTGGCGTTGCGTTGGTTATTGGTTTTGCAACGGTCGATGTGGGCGTCGGAAGACTTTTAGGCAGTCGGTCGCTGGTTGGTGTTGGTTTAATTAGTTATTCAGCATATTTGTGGCATTTCCCGATTTTTGCCTTTGCTCGCATGGGAGGTAATGTTGAGGGTAATTATGATAAGCTTCTTCTGATTTTCTCTACGTTTCTATTATCTGTTGTATCGTATTTTTTCATAGAAAAGCCTTTTCGTAATCGGTTCTCGATGCCAATTAAGAGGTTGATTGGTATCCTGGGTGTTGTTGGGGGGGGGGATCGTTGTATTTATGTTCTACTCCATATATTCCGGTGGACTTTGGTCGCGATATAGTGTGCCGGAGCAGGAAATGTTGAAAGGTATGGTGTATTACGAATATAAAGCACTTAAGCATCCTGAAGGAAAAAAAGGTGAGCTTTTCCTGACTCATGGGTTGTCTGATGGTTGTAATATGAGGAACCCTGAGGATGCTTGCAGGTATGGTAATGAAAAAATTGTATTTCTTGGTGATAGTTATGTTGGGCATCTGGAGCGAGCCTTCGTTGATAGGATTAGACCTTTAAAACTGGGCTTTATATCCTTTAATTATGAGCAGTGCCCATTTGTTGGTGATGATCTCTGGTTCTTCCGGGCTGAGTGCTCGGTGGTGAATGAGTTGCGTCGAGATATCATAAAAAATTTTAAGGACCGAAAAATATTCATCGTGTCAGCGAATGAAGGGCAGTTTTTGGCCGCTAAGAGACGTACTGATGACCCGATAGGAGATGGATTGAAAAGACGGTCTGACGGTGATTTGGTAGATCCCTCTATTGTTTGGGAAAGCTACTTTAACAGTATTCGATGGTTGGTTGAATCCGGCCATAAAGTCGTTGTTGTTGGAACGATTCCTCCGACTTGGTTAAATGGAAATAAGTGGTTAGGTGATAATGTTAAATACTTGGCTAGCATGGATTTTCCAAATGTCTATAATCCATCAAGCCCTTCGGCGCTTAATGCGCAGGATGATAGCCGTTATCCAATATTTGATTCTGATAGTATTTTGATGATCAGACCCTCGGATATAATGTGTGACTCTGCTAGCGACCATTGCCTTGATGTTAAAGAAAACTATGGACCGCTGTATAGCGGAGGTGGCCGACATCTGTCCTATCTTGGAGCTGCTTTGATAGCTGATTCAGTTATAGATAGCTTATTGAAGAACGGTTGGATAGAAAATTAGTCTTCTAGCCTCTTTGTGCAGAAGCTGGTTGTCCATGTCGCTGCTTTTGTTTTCGCTTCAAGTGAAGTTGATCAGCAAAGGCAGCTACTCCCCACTTATTATCATTACGATAAATCACGGTTAGCTGTTGTTGCTTGGCTTATGGTATTTCTGTCGTGGACTGCTTCTATTGTTGGGTGGTGGTCGCTGACGATCCCGTGTGCTTTTGTAATTAATCCGCATCTTTAATGAATTCCACTAAGGCGATCACCGACTGCATTGCGAGGGACTGAATAGTGATTGTTTAGTCTTTCAGTGGGTGTTAGCCCAAACAGGGATGGCAATACTCATATTGGCAGCTAAAGTGTGCCCGATAGGCTGGATTGTCCTTATGTATATAGTCAATTTACAACCTGCAGCACTTCCTGATAAGCGCGCTTTTTTGTCTATACCGCCCCTTATTAAAGAATAAGGGGCGGGCAGAGTCCCATCAGATCTTCGCTGCTAAACGTACACCCTGATCAATCGCACGGCGCGCATCCAGCTCGGCGGCAACGTCGGCACCACCAATCAGGTGAACACTGAGGCCACTGTCCTGCAGTTCGTTAAATAAACCGCGCTCAGATTCCTGACCCGCACAGATGACGATGTTATCGACGTCCAGCACCTTGGCTTCACCATTGATCGTGATGTGCAGGCCCTGATCATCAATGAGGTCGTAGCTGACGCCCGGCATCAGTTTTACGTCGCGTGCTTCAAGCCCTGCGCGGTGAATCCAGCCGGTGGTTTTGCCCGGCCCGGTCAGTTTTTTCTGCTTACGTTGCAGCAGGAAAATCTCGCGCTGCGGCATTTCCACTTCGGGTGCTTTCAGACCACCGGCGGTGGCGTAGCTGGTATCAATGCCCCATTCCTGGTTGAACTTGTCGGTGTTGAGGCTGGCGCTTTCGCCTTCGTGGGTCAGGAATTCAGCCACATCAAAACCAATACCACCGGCACCGATAATCGCGACTTTTTTGCCGACGGGCTTACGGTCACGCAGTACGTCGAGATAGCTCATTACTTTCGGATGGTCGATGCCCGGCACGGGTGGTGTGCGCGGCACAATACCGGTTGCCAGTACGACTTCGTCGAAGCCTGCGGCTTTCAGTTCTTCGGCGCTAACGCGGGTATTGAGGTTGAGTTTTACCCCGGTCAGTTCGATCTGCTTACCGAAGTAGCGCAGGGTTTCGTAGAACTCTTCTTTGCCCGGTACGGTTTTGGCAATGTTGAACTGGCCGCCGATCTGGCTGCCGGCATCAAACAGCTCAACATGGTGTCCACACTGGGCGGCGGTAACGGCGAAGCCCAATCCTGCCGGGCCGGCACCGACCACGGCAATGCGTTTGGCGGCGGTGGTGTCCTGCAGTGGAATTTCGGTCTCGTGGCAGGCGCGTGGGTTGACCAGACAGGAGGTGATCTTCATGGCGAAGGTCTGGTCGAGACAGGCCTGGTTACAGCCGATGCAGGTGTTGATTTCGTCGGCGCGGCCCTG
>NZ_DDCJ01000075.1:0-2923 GCF_002335285.1 Thalassolituus sp. UBA2009 | reverse complement strand
CAGCGAGCTGCTGCTCGACTCGTCGCTGTCAGAAGACCAGCGCCACTATCTGGATATTATTCATAACTCATCCCACGCCCTGCTCGACATCATTAACGATATTCTCGACCTGTCGAAAATTGAGTCCGGCAATCTGGAGATTGAACAGATTGATTTTGACCTGAACCGTCTGATCACCGACATCTATCAGCTGTTTAACGAACCGGTACGGCGCAAGGGATTATCGCTGGTGTATTACTATGACTCAGGTCTGCCCGCCAACTGGCGTGGTGACCCGAAACGGGTGCGCCAGATCATCACCAACCTGCTCAGCAATGCACTGAAATTCACCGAGAAAGGCCGTATTGAAATCCGCGTCAGCGGCCAGCAGCAGGAAGACTTCCGCTATCTGCTGAATATCGAAGTACGCGACAGCGGGATCGGTATTGCACAGGACAAAACCGAACAGATTTTTTCCGCGTTCAAACAGGCTGATACCAGCACCAGCCGTCAATATGGCGGTACCGGATTAGGACTGACCATCAGCCGTCACCTGGCGAAAGCGATGAATGGCGATATAGGACTTAGTTCAGAAATCGGTCATGGCAGCACCTTTGTGCTGCAGTTACCGTTGCACGAAGGGCACGCACCGGAAAAAGAAAAACAACCGGCCGAAAAACAGAACCGTACCCTGCATGGCCGTGTGCTGCTGGCCGAAGACAACAGCGTGAACCAGAGAATTGCCGAACGCATGCTAAGCCGGCTGGGCCTGGTGTATACCACGGTATCCAACGGCGAGCAGGCCATTACCGAAGTACTGAGCAACGATTACGACCTGATTTTAATGGATGTGAACATGCCGGTGATGGATGGTATTACCGCCACCGAACGCATCCGCGATCTCAGCAGCCATAAAAACCATATCCCGATCATCGCCCTGACCGCCAACGCCATGCTGGAAGATAAAGAGCGTTGCCTGGCGGCCGGCATGAACGGCTTTATCAGCAAGCCCATCAGGCTGGATACTCTGGGCAAGGTAATCGCCGACTTCCTGCCCGCCAGAACCCAGGCCTGAAGCAGGCTCAGGTCAGCACTTCACCGTCAAAACGCCCGGCCAGAAATTCCTGCGCCAGCGCCAGCGCGGCGATCGCCCGGCCTTCGGTGCAGTCTTCGCGACTGTACAGTTCGTGCAGGTTGTTCAGCTTCCAGGGCACCAGTTCCAGCGGTTCCGGCTCGTCGCCTTCGAGCTTCGATTCGTACAGATCACGGGCCACCACCACATCGATACCCCCGCTCATATAGCTGGGTGACAGGCTGAGTTTTTTCAGATGAATAAACTCCCGCGCGCCATAACCGATCTCTTCCTGCAGCTCGCGGTTACAGGCTTCGCGCAGACTCTCGCCCAGATCAATCGCACCTTTTGGCAACGTGAGGGTGTAATCTTCAATTCCGCCCCCATATTCCCGGATCAGGGCAATGGTATCGTTATCCAGCAGCGCGACCAGCATCACTGCGCCGCTTCCACCGGGCATCAGACGCTCATAGGTCCGCTCAACTCCGTTACTGAAGCGCAGATCGAAGGATTCCACCCGGAACAAACGGCTCTGCGCCACCAGATGACGCTGCAAAATCTGTGGTTTTTTATGCATAACAGCCCTGTTTTAATAGACATTCCGATTGCGAGTATAACCCTATGAGCCTGACCAACTGGCAACAAATTGATACCGTGCTGCTGGACATGGATGGCACTCTGCTGGATCTGCATTTCGACAATTATTTCTGGCTCGACCACCTGCCGGCGGTCTACGCCCAACAGCACGGCCTGAGCGAGGAAGAGGCCCTGGCCGAGCTGAACAAAAGTTTTGTCGGCCTGCGCGGCACCCTCGACTGGTATTGCCTCGATTACTGGACCGAACTCACCGGCCTGCCAATCGCCGAACTGAAGCGCGATGTGCAACATAAGATCGGTTTCCGCCCGCACGTGCAGGATTTTCTTGCCCGCCTTAAGCAATTGGGCAAACGCACCGTGATCGTCACCAACGCCCACCGTGACAGCGTAAACCTGAAAATGGAGCGCACCGGCCTTGATCAGCTGGTCGACCGCGTCATCAGCTCCCACGATTACCGCGAGCCGAAAGAAAGTCAGGCATTTTGGGATCACCTGCAGCGTGATGAAGGCTTCGATCCGGCCCGCACCCTGCTGATCGACGACAGCCAGCCTGTGCTAGAATCCGCCGCCCGCTGGGGCATCGCTTTCCTGCTGGCGATTTTCCATCCCGACAGCCAGAAAGAACCCAATACCGACAGCCGCTTCCCCGGCATTCATCATTTTGATGAGCTGGATTTTTAAGATATGACTGATAACAAAGAAAAGATCCGTCTCGACAAATGGCTCTGGGCCGCGCGTTTTTTTAAAACCCGCGCACTGGCCAAGGCCGCCATTGAAGGCGGCAAGGTGCATGTCGACGGCCAGCGCTGCAAGGTCAGCAAAACCGCCGAACTGGGCGCCCGCCTCAGCATCCGTCAGGGCTTCGACCAGAAAGAAGTGCTGATCACCGCACTGTCCGATCAGCGCCGCGGCGCACCGGAAGCCCGGTCGTTATACGAAGAAACCCCGGAAAGTATTAAACAGCGCATGGATGAAGCCGAACGGCGGCGCATTATGAAGGCTTCCATGCAGGTGCCCGACCACAAACCCAACAAGAAAGAGCGCCGCGATATGCGTCGCTTTGAGCACAACCAGGATTACTGATATGAGCAATACCAGCCGCGACACGCTGCAGCGTTTCAGCTTCGACAACACCGACATCCGCGGTGAGATTACCCACCTGCAGGACAGCTACCGCGAAGTGCTGCGCCGTCATCAGTATCCGCCGCGCCTCGCCGTTGACGTCGGTGAGCTGATGGCCGCTGCTGCCCTGCTCAGCGCCAGCCTGAAATTTGC
>NZ_DDCJ01000066.1:20408-40237 GCF_002335285.1 Thalassolituus sp. UBA2009 | reverse complement strand
TACATGACTTGCCTGCCTGATGCAGCCTGTTATCATCAACGCCGGCAGATTAACACCTAGTCACTGCTAACGATCCGCCGCACGCCTGTGCGGTTTATTCTTATTCGTTAGCGACCGGTGCCCAGTCCTTCCTGTCTGCCACCGCCGCAGCGAAACTTTGCGGAGCACTATCATGAAC
Organism: Thalassolituus sp. UBA2009; assembly: GCF_002335285.1. NCBI lineage: Bacteria > Pseudomonadati > Pseudomonadota > Gammaproteobacteria > Oceanospirillales > Oceanospirillaceae > Thalassolituus > Thalassolituus sp. UBA2009. The sequence goes on along the minus strand of NZ_DDCJ01000066.1, from coordinate 40,059 downwards.
ACTCTCTGGATTAAACATCCCCGCGCCGTATTTACCAGCAACCAGCTGGACGCCAGTGGCGGGCTGGTGATCGCCGATGGCCGTATCCTTGAAGTGCTGGCCGCCGGGCAGCAACCCTCCGGCCCTGTCAGTCAGGTATTCGATGCCAGCGCGCACGTTGTCTTGCCCGGGCTGGTGAATACCCATCATCATTTCTACCAGACCCTGACCCGCGCCTGCCCTCCGGCACTCAACAAGCGCTTATTCCCCTGGCTGCAAACCCTCTATCCGATCTGGGCTGGGCTGACTCCGGCACAGCATGCGCTGGCCACCGAACTGGCAATGGTCGAGCTGTTGCTGTCTGGCTGCACCACGGTTGCCGACCATCATTATCTGTTTCCGGCCGGGCTGGAAAACGCCATCGATATTCAGGCCGAAACCAGCCTTAAACTGGGTATGCGCGCCACCCTGACCCGTGGTTCGATGAGCCTGAGTGTGGATGATGGCGGCCTGCCACCGCGTTCGGTGGTGCAGACCGAACAGGTAATTCTGGATGACAGCAAACGCCTGATTGAACACTGGCACCGGCGTGATGATCAGGGGCTGCTGGAAGTCGCTCTGGCGCCCTGCTCGCCGTTTTCGGTGACCCCTGACATCATGCGTGCCAGTGCGGAGCTGGCAGCACAATACGATGTCGGCCTGCATACCCATCTGGCGGAAACCGAAGATGAAAATGCTTTCTGCCTGAAGATGTTTGGCCAGCGGCCACTGGATTATCTGGACTCGGTCGGCTGGCTGAATAACCGCACCTGGCTGGCGCACGGCATTCATTTTAACGATGAAGAAGTGCAGCGACTGGGCAATGCCGGCACCGGTATCTGCCACTGTCCGTCATCCAATATGGTGCTGGCATCCGGAATCTGCCGGGTAAATGAATTACGCGCCGCCGGCAGCCCCGTCGGGCTCGGTGTGGATGGCAGCGCCTCCAACGACCACAGCAATTTAATGCAGGAAGTGCGGCAGGCATTATTAATTCAGCGCCTGCGCTATCAGGCCGATGAGTTCACCCATCTGGATGCGTTACATCTGGCCACTAAAGGCTCGGCTCAGGTGTTACGGCGCGATGATATTGGCGAACTGGCGCCCGGTAAGCGTGCTGATATTGCCTTCTTTAAACTCGATGAACCGCGTTTCAGCGGCGCTCATGACCCACTGGCAGCTCTGGTGCTGTGCGGCGCCAGTCAGGCTGACGCGGTGATGATCAACGGTGACTGGAAAGTACGCGATAAACAATGGCTGGGCGGCGATATCCGCCAGCTGATGGCTAACCACCAGCAGGCGGCCAGCCAGTTGTTCAGCGGACACTGAATCCGGAAAGCGGTCAGCAGGACAATTTTCTGCCTGCTGACCAGCATTATCTTTATGCTTTTTCTCAGCAGGCCAGCGCTGCTCACATCCTCTTACACAACCGCTGATTTTGTTTACCATTTTGTCATCTGCAGGTCATGCAACCGCCGCACTATACGCTGACTTTTTCTGTTTGGTTTTGATATGGCGCCCCATCTTCTGCAACGCAGTCTGGACGAGCTGATCAGCAAGGAAGCCATTCACACCGTGCTGCAACCCATAGTCGACCTGAGCCGCAACCGCGCTCTTGGCTATGAAGCACTCACCCGCGGAGCTTCGGGTCATTTATTACAGCGCCCGGATCTGATGTTCCAGGCCGCGCATCAGTTTGACCGGATTCCGGATCTGGAGATTCTCTGCATCCGTTCGGCTATCCGCCATTTTTCGCGGCAGAAAAGCGACGGCCTGTTATTTATTAATATCTGCCCGCAAAGCCTGCTCAACTATGGTGAGGAGATCGGCGAGCTGACCGAGCGTCTGGCCCACAATGGTCTGCAGCCAACCGATGTTGTGCTGGAAATTTCCGAGCGCTTTCCGATTGAGAATACCGGTCAGTTCCTGACGCTGATCGGCCATCTGAAAGAGCTGGGTTATGGCATTGCCATTGACGATCTGGGCAGTGGTTATTCCGGCCTGAAACTCTGGTCGGAAATCCGCCCCGACTACGTCAAAATCGACCGCCACTTTATCGACCGCATCGATCAGGACACGGTAAAGCAGGCCTTTGTTTCCTCAGTGGTGCATCTGTGCGAGCAGCTGCAGTGCGAAGTGATTGCCGAAGGTATTGAGACTCAGGGCGAGCTGAATTTAATCCGCAGTATGGGTATTCATATCGGTCAGGGGTATCTGCTCGGTAAACCGCAAAGCAAAGCCGAATTCCAGACCCCGGAGCACGGCCTGAGCCTCACCAGTCCGGTGCATGCCAATGGCGTCGAGCAGCCAATCGTCAACCTGTGCCAGCCGCTGGAAACCATTGCCGCCTCGCTGCCAATGCGCGAAGTTGATGAACTGTTCCGTGATAATCCGCTGCTCATGTCGCTGCCGGTGCTGGAAGAGGAGCGCCCTGTCGGTTTACTGCACCGGCGCAAACTGCTGGAATTATTCGCCCAACCATACGGCCGTGCGTTGTTTGAGCGTAAAACCGTCGGCCATTTTATGCAGCAGAATCCGCTGATCGTCGATTGCGCCATGACGCTTGAGGCGGTCAGCAAAGTACTCACCGATGACGACGACGAAGACCTGCGCCAGCATCTGATTGTTACCTGCGAAGGCCGTTATCAGGGCGTGGTAAACAGCAAAGACCTGCTCAAACACATTACCGACAGCCAGATTCAGAAAGCCCGTTATGCCAACCCGCTAACCCTGCTGCCGGGTAATGTTCCGATCGACGAACATATTGAGCAACTGCTGCGCCAGCAAAGTCATTTCTATTTGCTGTACCTCGATCTGAACCATTTTAAGCCCTACAACGACCAGTACGGTTACCGTCAGGGTGATGCGGTATTACGCTGGCTCGGCCGCTTGCTGCAACAGCACAGTTCAGCACTTAATTTTGTCGGCCATATTGGTGGCGATGATTTTGTACTGATCAGTCAGGAAGCGGATTTTTATCCGCTGTGTGAGCAACTGCTGCAGGCGTTTAATCAGCAATGTTCTGAGTTTCACCGCAACGACGACTGGAGTCGTGGCTATCTTAACGGCCATGACCGCAGCGGCCAGCTGAGCCGTATTCCGCTGCTCGGTTTAGCCATTGGCGTGGTGCCCTCAACGCTGATTGAAAATCAGGACCCGCAGAGTCTTGCCCAGCTGGCAGCCCAGGCCAAACAACAGGCCAAACAAAAAACAGGCAGCGCCTGGCATTGTCTGGGACAGGAGAGGCAACCCATCCTGCCGGTTGCCATTAAAGCCGCAGGCCACTGATCAGCGACGGTAGTCGGCGGCAATTTTGTAGCCGTCACGGGTCGAGTGTTTTACTTCATACATCGCCTGGTCAGCCGCGTTCAGCAGCTCTTCGCCATCGGTTTCTCCCAGACGGCCGACGGCGATACCGGTACTTGCACTCAGGTTATGAATCTGCGGCCAGTCCGGCACCTGCAACTCACGCAACTGTTGCTGCAGACGCCGGGCAAAGGTTTCCGCGCCCTCGGCTCCGCAATCAAGCAGCAGCACCGCAAACTCTTCCCCGCCCAGCCGTGCCAACCGGTCACGGTCACGCCCAAGGCGGCGCAACAATGCACCAAAGGCCGCCAGCACGGCATCACCGGCGGCGTGACCAAAACCATCGTTAATACGTTTAAAGTGATCCAGATCGATCCACAAAACCGCGACACTGCCCTGCCACTGTTTCAGTTGCTGCAATTGCTCCAGCAAAGCACGACGATTCAGCAGGCCGGTCAGACCATCCACATCCGCCAGCACCTGCAGCTGCTGGTTGGCATCCAGCAGGGCGTTGGCTTTTTCCGCCAGCGCCTGAGTACGCTCCGCCACCCGCTGTTCCAGCTCGCGGTTTATCAGCCGCAGTTCTTCGCTCAGGCGTACAATTTCCTGCCGTGACCAGACCCGGTTCAGCAGGAAGTTACAGATCATCGACACAATAAAAATCAGAAACCCCAGCGGCGACCAGTACTGTCCGCTCAGCAGCTGATTATTCAGCAGCACATCGTGAATAACCGCCACACCCAACAGCATCGTCCCCGGCAGAATCAGCCAGGCACCACGACGGCCTAGATACACCATACGCAGCAATACCGATGTCGCCACCACCACGCCCAGCAGCAGCAAACCACCAAAGATTCCCAGTAATGCGGTAAACCACAGCGGCGGTAACAACAGACAGAGCAGCGCGGCTAACAGAAAAGGCAGGCTGAACAGATTACGCAGACTCCGGCTGAAATCGGTACCGAAAGCAGAGTGCAGCCAGCCAAACAACAGCACCGGGCTGACCAGCATGCTGATATAAATCACCCGGATATGCAGCTCCCAGGGTGGATTAAGGCTCAGCATCCAGTACAGCGGGGCAAATGAGGTGGTACCAAGGCGTACGCCCAGCATCAGGGTAAACAGCCCCAGCCACAGTCCGGTGCGGTCTTTACGGTCTACCGTATATTCCATCACCAACAGCAGACCAATCAGCAATAACAGCAGCAGGATAACGGCTTCATAAATCACATGCTGGGCGTAGCCTCGGGTGATCTGATCTTCCGGGCCCAGTAACAGTGGCTGCCAGGGCCCGGCACTGTGATGGTGATAATTAGCAACCTGCAGCACCAGCTGCAGACGGCCATCAGCGATACCTCCCAGTCTGACCCAGCGATTGCCCTGATAGGGTTGTACCTCCTGACGGGCAGTACCCACGCGGCCGCCATGCAGAATATCGCGGCCATTGGCTAACAGGCGGAAACTGGTGGCTATTTCCGGCACAAACAACGCCCAGTCAACCTGCGGATCAAGGCCCTGAATATCCAGCACGAAGGTGGCGTAGCCCTGCCCCGGATACTCATATCCGGCCTGACCATTTTCATCCCAGGTTGAGGGCATGGTGAACAGTGGCCAGTCATGGCTGCCGGTGCCATCACTCAGCTGCTGCCAGGCAAAACGCCACTCTCCCGCCAGTGCCAATGGCTGCGTTACCGGCCTGCCGGACAGATTCATCACGCCCTGCTGCGCCCGGAACTCTTGCGCTATTTCCGCCTGCAATTCTGTGGCAGATAAGATCAGCAGCCAGGCTAATATCAAACAAATACGCCGCCGCATTATTCTCCGTCCGAAACAATATCCGTGCTGAAACTATGGGTGGCATGATGGCCAGCGTCAAATTCCGGCAGGCCGCCAAAGCAGCATCCTGCGCAAATGCCTGTATAATGCCGCGCAACTGAAATTCCGAACTCCGGTGGAAGGCATGAATCCCGATCTGAGCAAATTACAGCCCTATCCCTTTGAGAAACTCACTAAGCTGAAAGCCGCCGTTACGGCGAATGCACAGCTGCCACATATCGCGCTGTCCATCGGCGAGCCTCAGCATCCGTCTCCGGCCTTTGTACAACAGGCGATGATCGACAATATCAGCCGTCTGGAAAACTACCCGACCACCAAGGGCCTGCCGGAGCTGAGCGAAGCCATTGCCAGCTGGCTCAAAGGCCGCTTCAGTCTGGATAACATCGACCCGGTATCGCAGGTGATTCCGGTCAACGGTACGCGTGAAGCGATTTTTGCCTTCACCCAGGCGGTGGTTGACCGCAGCCAGCCCGATGCCCTGGTGGTCAGCCCGAATCCGTTCTATCAGATTTACGAAGGCGCAGCCTATCTGGCCGGTGCCACACCGCATTTCCTGCCTTGTCTGGCCAATAACGATTTCCACCCGGATTACAACGCCGTGCCGGCGGATGTCTGGCAGCGCTGCCAGTTATTGTTCCTGTGCACGCCGGGCAACCCGACCGGTGCCGTACTGAGCTTCGAACAGTTTAAACAGCTGATTGAACTGGCCGACCGTTACAACTTCGTACTGGCCAGTGATGAGTGCTATTCCGAAATTTATGTCGATGGCAAAGAAGCGCCGATGGGCCTGCTCGAAGCCTGTGCCCGCTTAGGCCGTCACGATTATAAAAACTGCGTGGTGTTTCATTCGCTGTCCAAGCGCTCCAACCTGCCAGGCCTGCGTTCCGGTTTTATTGCCGGTGATGCCGCGCTGTTAAAACCTTTCCTGCTATACCGTACTTACCACGGCTGCGCGATGCCGCTGCAGACCCAGCTGGCCTCCATTGCCGCCTGGAATGACGAACAGCACGTTGCCGATAATCGTGCGCTGTACACACAGAAATTCCGCGCGGTGATTGAAATTCTTAATCCGGTGATGGCGGTGGAGCAGACCGACGCCAGTTTTTATTTATGGGCAAAAACCCCGATTAATGAAGAAACCTTCGCCCAGCAATTATTTGCCCAGCAGAATGTGACTGTACTGCCCGGCTCCTATTTATCGCGCACCGTCGATGGTATTAATCCCGGTGAAAACCGCGTACGTATGGCACTGGTGGCTGGTGTTGATGAATGCATCGAAGCCGCTCACCGCATCCGCCGTTTTGTTGAATCTCTGTAAGGACTGATTATGGCTTTAGTACAGAACCCGTTCGGCGCAGACATCAGCACCGACGATATCCTCGACACCCTCGGCTTTTTTGACGACTGGGAAGAGCGCTACAAATACATCATCGACCTGGGTAAACAATTACCGGCGATGAGTGATGACAAGAAAAATGATACTTATCTGCTGCGCGGCTGCCAGAGTCAGGTGTGGATCGACAGCGAATTAAATAACGGTGTGTTGACCTTTGAAGCCGACTCCGACGCCCATATCGTGCGTGGCTTACTGGGTGTGGTGCTGGCCGCTTACAACCATAAAACCCCGGCTGACATTATCGCCTTCGATATCGACGATTATTTCAGCAAGATTGATCTGGTCAAACACCTGAGTCCGACCCGCGGCAATGGCTTGCGCGCCATGGTACAGCGCATTCAGGACACCGCGCGCAACGCCTGACCATACCAGCTGAATAACCGCGGCAGCTGCCGTGATTATTCAGCCTGCTGCTTCTCTCCCCCGGTAACAGACCCGTACCTATCCATCCGATCATAACAACACAGTGTACCGGCGGATGTTCACCTTGCTCCGGCTGGTACTAATCGCTAGCCTGAAGCACATACTTTTATACAAAGACCTCTCCGATGCTGCGCTGGCTCTGGCAATTTATCCGTCCTTACAAATTCCGTTTAACCATTGCCATCATTGCACTGGTCGCCACCGCCGGGCTTACCCTGGGTCTCGGTCAGGGCGTGCGCTTAATGGTCGATAATGGTTTTGCCGCGCAATCCACTCAGGGACTGGCCGACGCCCTGCAGTTGTTCGCTGTACTGGTTGTACTGGTTTCTACCGGGGCTTATTTCCGCTTTTATATGGTGTCGTGGCTCGGTGAGCGGGTCGTGGCCGACATACGCAAGCAGCTGTACCAGCATCTGGTCAGCCTGCCTCCCAGCTTTTTTGAAGATAATCTGGCCGGTGAAATACAGAGCCGGGTAACCACCGACACCACTCTGCTGCAGACGGTAATAGGTTCCTCGTTTTCCTTTGCCCTGCGTAATTCGCTGACCTTTATCGGTGGCATTACCCTGATGTTTTTAAGCAATTTAAAACTCAGCCTGATTGTTCTGGTTGCCGTCCCCTTAGTTGTTTTTCCGATGATTTATTTTGGCCGCAAGGTGAAAAAACTGTCCCGTGACAGCCAGGATAAAATTGCCAGTGTCGGCGCCTGGGCCGGTGAAAGTCTGCAGCATATTAAAGTGGTTCAGGCATTTACCCGCGAAGATATTGTTACCCAACAATTTGCCCTCGCCGCTGAAGGTGCTTTTGACGTAGCCCTGAAACGAATCCGCCAGCGCGCCTGGCTGATTGCTCTGGTGATGGTGCTGGTGATGGGTTCTGTGGCCGGTATGCTGTATATCGGCGGTAGTGATGTGATTGCCGGAAAACTGTCCGGCGGTGATCTGGCTGCCTTTGTGTTTTACGCCATTATGGTCGCCGGTTCGCTGGCCGCCGTGACCGAGGTCTATGGTGAAGTACAGCGTGCTGCCGGTGCCGCCGAACGCATCCGCGAGCTGCTGGCGACCGAAGCTGAAATTCAGTCACCACAGCAAAGCACAATAATCCCGCCTGTGGAGCAGGCCGGTCAGCCGTTAGTGAGCTTCCGCGATGTGCATTATCACTACCCCAGTCGCCCGGACCGCAAAGCCATCAGTCACTTAACGCTGGATATACAACCCGGTGAGCGTATCGCACTGGTTGGCCCATCCGGTGCCGGAAAATCCACATTATTTGATTTATTACTGCGCTTCCGCGACCCGCAACAGGGCGATATTCTGCTGCATGGAAAATCGTTACGGGACTGGGATTTACAGCAACTGCGCAGCCAGTTTGCTCTGGTGCCACAGCAACCCGTGCTGTTCAGCGCCAACGTGCTGGATAACCTGCGTTACGGCAAACCCGATGCCAGTGAAGACGATATTCTGGCCGCCGCCAAAGCCGCCCATGCCGATGAGTTTATTCAGCAATTACCGGATAAATATCAGTCATTTTTAGGTGAGCAAGGGGTGAAATTATCGGGCGGACAGAAACAACGGCTGGCCATTGCCCGTGCTATTTTACGTGATCCGGAAATATTATTGCTGGATGAAGCCACCAGCGCCCTCGATGCCCAGAGCGAGCATCTGGTGCAGCAGGCACTGGATGGTTTAATGAAAAACCGCACCACCTTTGTTATCGCCCACCGCCTGGCCACCATCACCAATGTTGACCGTATCGCGGTATTTGATCATGGCCAACTGGTGGCAATAGGAACACATCAGGAGCTGATGCAACATTCGCCACTGTACAAACGCCTGGCCGATCTGCAGTTTAAAAACACCCAGTTTAAAAACACCGACGATCAGCCAGCCCGGTGACCCTGAATTTAAACCCGGAAGCGGCTGACCAGCGCTGACAGATCATGCGACAGATTACCAAGGGAATCAGAGTTCTCTTTCAGCTGTCGCGAGCTGTCGTTGGCATTGGTCGCTTCGGTATTAATGCGGATAATATTCTGGTTAATTTCTTCCGCCACCAGATGCTGTTCTTCAGCGGCGGCTGCAATCTGGGTCGCCATATCACGGATACGGGCGACGGATTCTTCGATGGACTCAAATACCGCACGGGTCTGCTCGGTGGTTTCTGCGGTTTCGCGTGAGTGATCCAGGCTGCTGGCCAGTTTGCCCGACACTTCACTGGTGCGGTTAATCAGCGAGGTAATCATCTGATCAATTTCTTCGGTTGATTCCGCAGTGCGCCCGGCAAGAGTCCGTACTTCATCGGCCACCACCGCAAAGCCGCGTCCCTGTTCACCGGCGCGGGCCGCCTCAATGGCAGCATTCAGTGCCAGTAAATTGGTCTGTTCGGCGATACCACGGATGGTATCGAGAATGGTGGTGATATTGCGCGACTCCACGGCCAGGGTCGACATTGCCTGATTGGAATCTTCAATGACCTTTTCAAGAGCCGTTACCGCGCTGGTTGTTTTCTGAATAAATTGCCGCCCGTCTTCAACATGATGCTGACTTTGGTCGGCGGCAATCGCCGTTTCGCTGCAATTTTTTGCCACCTCATTGGACGTCGCTACCATTTCATTAAACGCTGTCGATACCTGTTCTATCGAATTGGATTGCTGATCAGAAATACCCGCCAGCTGATCGGAAATAGCCTGTGCAGCCAGAGCCTGATTTTTTACATCAGCGGCCCCTTCATTAATATCGGATACCAGTGAATGAATCATAGTGATAAAGCGGTTAAAGGCGTTGGCCATCTGTCCGGATTCATCTGAGCTGAGCACTCTCAGTCTGCGCGTCAGGTCCCCTTCGCCACTGGCAACTTCTTCCAGACCCCGGGTAACCGCACCAATTGGCTTGGCGATCAGGTTGCTGATCCAGTAAGCCAGCACAGCAAAAATACCCAGCAACACCAGACTGATCAGCAAAATGGTATTACGTACTTTAGTGGCAACAGCAAACACTTCATCAGCCGGAATAACGCCGATAAATTTCCAGCCCAACGCCGGTGACGTGTAGGCGGTTGCAAACCAACTCTGGCCATTCAGCTCGGTTTCAAACAGACCTTCGCGGGCAAAAAATTGCTGATAGGCTTCGTCCAGTTCTTTTATATTTTTAAAGTTATTTGCTTTATTGCCACTATCGGCCAGCACCGTGCCGGTTTCTTCCACCAGAATCAGATAGCCGGCTTTGCCGAACTGCACTTGTTTCACCATATCGGTCAGCTTACTCAGGGTGACATCCACCCCGACCACGCCCTGCAGACCACTGTCGGTGGTAAATGTATGCAGATAATCAAGCAGCGGAGCTCCGGTGTTTACGTCTTCATAGGCGGCGGCACGTACCGACTTGCCGGGGTCAGCCTGAGCGGCGATATACCAGGGACGCTGACGCGGGTCATACTTCCCCAGATCACTGCCCGGCCACTGAATATAACCACCACTGCTGAGCCCCAGAAAAACATAGGCCAGATCCGGCCGCGCTTTACCGAAGTCGTCCATCAGTGCATAAGCATCAGCCTCAACACTGCCACTGCGCTGAGCAAAGGTCGGTTTTGACGCACCACGGTAATCCGATACCGATTCATCCAGAGCTTTCAGCGCCTGGGTCGAAGCCAGAAAAGCGGCATCTTCAGCCAGACCATTAAGGTAGAGACTGAATGCGGTATCAATATGACGAATTTCAGCACTGCTGCGGGTTTCAAAGCTGTTCAGGGCGCTGCTGCGCAACTCCATAACAACCAGAACGGTAATGATCAGCAAAGGGATAATGACAGCTGACAACAGTGCAACGGTCAGGCGGGTACGGATAAGCATGCAATGACTCCGGCGTAGGTAATCGACAGTCTTATTTGCAGCTTAGCCCGTTTTTTGATCAACACTTTTGTTAATAACAAACATTACAGCGCCAGGCCTGCGTACGCCGGGTGTACCGTCCCGGCGTGCGCGCAGGTGCTGGCCGGGCACGGGTACTGCTGCCAGATCAATACCCAGAGACCTTTACGACAATCGCAGAGGGTGGAAGGATAAGTAAGTTGAACTAGGCTCAAAATAAACATCCGTTCATAAATTAAATGAGGGGCAGCTCAGGCAATTGCTATGGAGTCCGGATCACCCTATATCCACCATGCCCTGGCTGTTTTCCGGGACCCGGAAATGGAAAGCCTTTTCCGCCAGGAGGAACTTCCCAGACAGCGTCGCTTAGTCTTCGGGCTTTGTGCGTTTGTAATAATTTCAATGCCTGTTTTTATGCTTTCTGATGCCATGGTCGTCAAACCCGGGCCATGGGGTTCTTTTCTGCTGGCACAGAGGCTGATTCATATTGCGGCGTGTATTATTTTTTTATTAACCATACCCCGCATCCGGCGTTATTCCTCTTACGATGTACTGGTATTCAGCACGTTATTGCTATTTTTTGTACTTCTGGAACTGGGCTCGTTTACCTTTCTGGACGACTACGCCCTGTATGCCCTGTTTGATCTTATTATCATGCTGTGTCTGTATGCTTCCGGAATCCTGACCGTAAAACTGTCAACAATAATATGCCTGTATCATTCTTCAGTGGCCATCCTGATTATTCTGACCTTAAAAGATCTTAACTTACATGCTCAGATAATGATGATCATTGGTTATAGCTTCAGTAATGGTGCTGGCATACTGCTATCGATCACTCACCATAAAAACACCAGGCAACAGTATTTATTGCAGCAGTATTTACGCGAGAAAACACTTCAGCTTAAACACCTGGCATATCGTGATTCGTTAACCAATGCGTTAAACCGGAGATCTTTTCAGGATCATTTCAGGGATATTGAAAAAATGGCGTTAAGGCTGGAAAAGAGCGATAAAAGCTTATTCCTGATCGCCGCCGACATTGATCACTTTAAAAAGATTAACGACAACTTTGGTCATGATATTGGTGACAAGGTATTGCTGGCTTTTGTGAAGCTGGTTGAAGCCAATATCCGTCCTGTCGATAAGGTATACCGCTTTGGCGGTGAAGAATTTATGATTTTACTGCAGGAATGCAGTATGGATACGGCCATTAAAAGAACAGAAAAAGTAATGCAGCTGCTTAATTCAGGCGCCCTTGGTGTTGAAGAGCTGGAGCAGCCGGTCACATGCAGTTTTGGGATTACACCGGTTCTGGCCAGCGATACCATTGATTCCGTTTGTATCCGGGCCGATGAAGCCCTTTATAACGCGAAACATAACGGCCGCAATCAGTATGTTTTTGCCCCAGCACCCGATAAATAAAACCAGCAACACAATAATTTATCAGAGGCAGCACAGGGAGCAATCCATCTGGCCCTGAAAGAATATCCAGGGCATAAGCAAAAACATTAGCGGCGATTCTCTGCACTCATGGCGCAGGCAGTATCCAGCATACGGTTGGCAAAACCCCATTCGTTATCAAACCACACCAGCAACTTCAGCAGCTGACCGCCGCTGACACGTGTCTGGGTGGCATCGACGATTCCTGAACGTGGATCGTGATTAAAATCGATTGAGGCATGCGCATCATGGGTGATACCGATAATCCCCTTTAATGCACCGGTACTGGCTTCTGCCAGCAATGCATTAACCGCATCCGTAGTGGTTGGCTGCTGTAATTGCAGACTGATATCCAGTGCCGAGACATTAATGGTTGGCACGCGTACATGCAGGCTTTCGATTTTACCGGCGAGTTTCGGCATTAAACGCGCAATGCCCAGCGGCAATCCGGTATCGACCGGAATAATACTTTGCCCTGCAGCGCGGGTGCGGCGTAAATCGGAATGGTAGGCGTCGATTACCGGCTGATCGTTCATCGCCGAGTGAATGGTGGTGGTTACCCCGGCTTCGATGCCAAAGGCGTCATCCAGCAAAGTCAGAATCGGCAGCAGACAATTGGTTGAGCAGGAACCGTTGGAAACGATGTGCTGATCGTCACTCAGCGTGTGCTGATTAAGACCAAAAATAATGGTGTTATCCACCGCGCTGTCGGCAGGGTTAGAGATCAGCACTTTATGCGCGCCACCAGCCAGATGCTGTTCGCACTCTTCGCGGGTTTTTATCTGGCCGCTGCATTCCAGCACCAGATCAATATTCAGCTCAGCCCAGTCGAGGGCGGCGGCATCCGCTTCGTGGCGGATACAGATACGGTCGCCATTAACACTCAGATGACGTTCATCCACCACCTCAACCTGCCCCGGAAAGCGCCCGTGGGTACTGTCGTAGCGCAGCATGTAGCTGATGGTTTCAATATCGGCCAGCTCGTTAATGGCCACCACCTGCAACTGCCCGCGATAGCCATTTTCGTACAGAGCACGCAGTACACAGCGGCCGATACGGCCGAAACCATTGATAGCAATACGGGTGGTCATAAAATACCCGGCCTCCGGGCCAGAAAAATCAGATCGTTATTCTCGCGGATTTAACCGGTGCTGGCAAAGCCGCACCGTTTTTGTCACAGGCATTTGCGCAGATCAGCAATCAGCTTCTGTTGCTGTTCGCCGTCCAGCTCACTGATGGTTATGCGCAACGCACTCTGTGGCTGACGCACACTGAACACCGCCGCATCGCGTACCAGCCAGCCGTAGCGGGCAAGACGATGGCTTATTTGTTCTGCATCCAGCCCCGGCAATGGCAGCCAGAAGTTAAGACCATCCGCCGGTGCGCTGAGCGGCGGCAATCCGGGTAATTCTGCCGCATTCAGCGCCGCCGCCAGTGCGCTGTGCTGCGCCCGGTAATAATCCGCCGCCTGCGTCAGCTGTTGCTGTACCTCATCGCTGGCCAGCAACAGACTGAGCAGATCCTGCAGCAGATGGCTGACCCAGTTGCTGCCCGGTGTGAGACGCAGCAACAGACGCTCACGGGTTTGGGCATCGCTGTGAATAAAGGCACAGCGCAGGTCCGGGCCATAACCTTTCGAGACCGAACGCACCAGCGCGTGATGACGATGGCCTGCGGGCATGATGCTGTAATACGCCGAGCCGGCAACGGTGGCGAAATGGTCATCCTCGATCAGTAATACATCCGGGTATTGCGCCAACAAGCTGCGGATTTCTGTCGCCCGGGTCTGGCTCAGACTGCAACCGGTCGGGTTATGACCACGAGGTGTACAGATCAGGGCCTGCACGCCGGTTGCCAGCGCCGCCGCCAAAGCCTCTGTCTGCAGACCTTCAGCATCAACACTGACGGCAACGGCTTCCAGCCCGGCCTGATTCAGGGTGTTGATGGTTCCCAGAAAACAAGGATCTTCGACGATGACTTTGTCACCGGGCTTCAGATGCGCCAGTAACAGACGCTCAACCGCGTCCACCGCACCATGGCTAAGCACCAGCGCATCCGCTTCCGCCTGATCGGCAAACAGCCGGCTCTGTGCCAGCGCAGCAAGCTCCGGATTCAGCAGCGGCTCGCCATATAAGCGCGGAGTACGGGCAGGCAGCTGCGCTAAATAACGGCTGATATCGGGCAGCCAGTGCAGCGCCGGATTACCACTGGCCAGATCAGTCAGCGGCGAATCCGGCATCGCGCCTTCCTGAAAACCACCTTCCGCCTGGGTACGGATCATAGTGCCACGCCGCCCCTGGCTGACCGCCAGACCAGCACTGACCAGCCGCTGATAGGCCGCCGCGACGGTATTGCGGTTTACACCAAGTTGTTCTGCCAGCTCGCGGATAGGCGGCAATAACGCGCCTTCTTCCAGCTGTCCGCTCTGCACCAGCTGCCGGATGCTGGCGACGATATCTGCAATGCTCTTGCCGGTAATATTCATAAATAGGACAAAATTATTTTTGACATAGGACAAAAACCGAAAGCATACTGGTTACCCGGTCAGTTATCCACCGCCGGCAAGAATATCAGACAGCAGGAGCAAAGGCTTGAACCATACCGCGACCACCAGCCAGGGCTTCCGCCCGGTTTTCAGCAGTGACGATTTGCAGCGCAATCTGGCGGCCGTAAACGCCCGTATCCGGCAGGCCTGTGAACACAGCGGACGCCAGCCCGACAGGGTCCGTCTGCTGCCGGTCAGCAAGACCGTGGATCTGGCACGTATCCGTATGGCCCACGCCGCTGGCTGCACTCTGCTGGGCGAAAACAAGGTGCAGGAAGCCTGGAGCAAAGCGCAGAGCACCACTGATCTGACGGATCTGCGCTGGGCAGTCATCGGTCATCTGCAGACCAATAAGGCCCGTATCGTTGCCCGCTTTGCCAGCGAATTTCAGGCTCTCGACAGCCTGCGTCTGGCCGCCGAACTGGATAAGCGCCTGAGCCTTGAAGAACGCTGCCTGGATGTGCTGGTGCAGGTTAATACCTCCGGCGAAGCCAGCAAATACGGCCAGGAACCGGCACAGCTGGAAGCCTTTATGCGCCAGCTCAGTGCCTTTCCTACCCTGCGGGTAAAAGGCCTGATGACGCTGGCCGCGCTGACCACCGATCAGCAACGTATCCGCCGCTGCTTTGTTTTGCTGCGCCAACAGCTGCAGCAGATGCAGCAACAGCTGAGCTATGGCGATCAGCTGTACGAATTATCCATGGGAATGTCGTCCGATTTTGAACTGGCCATCCACGAAGGCGCGACCACCGTCCGGGTTGGTCAGGCCATCTTTGGTCCGCGGGCGCTTCCCGACAGCTACTACTGGCCTGAACAAACAGGAGCCTGACATGATGAAACGAGCCTGTGTTATCCGCCACCTGGCCTTTGAAGGGCTGGGTATTCTGGAAAGCGTGCTGATTGAGCGCGGCTATCTGATTGACTACTACGATGCCGGCGTTGATTTTCTTGATGACGATGCCCTGCTGCAGGCGCATCTGCTGGTCGTACTCGGCGGGCCAATCAGCGCCAATGACGGTCAGGATTACCCATTTCTGGCGCGTGAGACAGAGTTGCTGCAGCAACGTCTGACCCTGCAACGGCCAACGCTGGGCATCTGTCTTGGCGCCCAGCTGATGGTCAAAGCGCTGGGCGGCACGGTACAGCCGATGGGGCACAAAGAAATCGGTTATGGCGATATTCAGCTCGGTACAGAGGGACTGGAATCGGCACTGGCTGTGCTTAAGGAGTGTCCGGTGCTGCACTGGCACGGTGAGCAATATTCGCTGCCTGCCGAAGCCCGGTTACTGGCCTCTTCGGCGCTGTGCCCACAGCAGGCATTTGCCCTCGGCGACTATGGTCTGGCGCTGCAGTTTCATCTGGAAACCGATTACCGCCGCATTGAGCAGTGGCTGATTGGCCATTGCTGTGAGCTGCAGCAGGCCGGCATTGCGCTGGCCGATATCCGCCAGCAGGCACGCCAGCACGGGCCGCGCCTGCAGATGCTGGGGGTACGTATTTTTCATACCTGGCTGGGCCAGGCCGAAGCCTTTGATCAACACAGACATTACACCCATGAGCCAGTTTAAGATCCTGCTCTGGCAGAACCAGAGCCTGCTCGGCCAGTTTGAATCGGCAGCCAATACCGGGCATGAACTGATACGGCAGATCCGCAGCCGCTTTCCACAGGAGGCCGGTTTCCGCACCGAAGTGATGGTCGCCAGCGACGAAAAACGCATTATTGAATCCTCGCGTCAGGGTATCCGCCTGATCAGCCGGGAAGTGATTTATCAACCTTACAATGAAGACGAAACGGATCAGAAAGTATGAGTTCAGCCTGTTTAATGCCGGTGTATGAGCGCCTGCCGGTTCATTTTGTGCGCGGCGAAGGCAGCTGCCTGTGGGACGATCAGGGCAATCAGTATCTCGACAGCCTGGCCGGTGTCGCGGTAACCAATCTGGGGCACTCTCATCCGGAAATTACCGCAGCCATCAGCGCTCAGGCCGCCACCCTGATGCACAGCTCCAACCTGTACGGCGTAACCTGGCAGGAAAACCTCGCCGCCACACTGTGCGGCCTGACGGGTATGGAGAAAGCGTTTTTCTGTAATTCCGGTGCCGAAGCCAACGAAACCGCCATCAAGCTGGCACGCCTGCATGCCCGCCAGCGGCAGATTACAGCACCGCAGATTGTGGTTATGGACGGTGCATTTCATGGCCGCACCCTGGCTACCCTGACCGCCAGCGGAAATCCGGCAGCGCAGCAGGGTTTTGAGCCTTTAGTGCCGGGCTTTCTGCGTCTGCCACTGAATGACAGCACAGCCCTGAATGCACTGGATGGCAACCCTCAGATCTGTGCAGTACTGCTGGAAACCGTACAGGGCGAAGGCGGCGTGCGACTGGCAGACAGTCATTATTTACAGGCGCTGGCGCGCCTGTGCCGGGCCAATAACTGGCTGCTGATGATCGACGAGGTGCAGACCGGCATGGGCCGCACAGGACGCCACTTCGGTTATCAGCATGCCGATATTCAACCGGATGTGATCACCCTTGCCAAAGGTCTGGGCAATGGTCTGCCGATTGGTGCCTGCCTCGCCCGCGGTGCGGCAGCAAACCTGTTTGCGCCGGGACAGCACGGTTCAACCTTTGGTGGCAATCCGCTGGCCTGCCGCGTCGGTCATACCGTGATAAGCATTATGCAGCGTGACCGGCTGGCCGAACGGGCGGCAGAGCTGGGCAGGCTACTGCTGGAAGGACTAACCCAGGCGCTGGCCGGCCATCCTCAGGTCGCCGCCATCCGCGGACGCGGACTGATGGTGGGTATTGAGCTGAAAGAAGCGATTCCGGACCTGACCAGACGTGCACTCCTGGAAGAGCGCCTGCTGATTAATGTCACACGGCAGAAAGTTATCCGCCTGTTACCGGCACTGACGATCAGTCCGGAAGAAATCAGTATCCTGATCGCCGCACTGAGCCGGTTACTGCACAGCAACCAGCAACTGCGCAGCGCCTGAGAGGTAAAACATCCCCGGCCAGCCTGCCCTGGCCGGGGTTTATCTGGTCAGGGTTTATATTGTTCCCTTCGTTCCACCATCGCCGCACTCTTGGCGCAGTGTTATATTGCCGCCCGCTCCCTCAAACCGAAGGAATCCGCATGAATCACCCCTGCACCCAGCCCTGCCCCCTGTGCTCTGATCAGGGTCCGCACCAGCAACTTCAGGGTGCAGATAAACGCCGTTACTTCAGCTGCAGCCAATGCTCGCTGGCTTTTGCCGACCCTCAGCAATGGCTGAGTGCGGATGACGAAAAAGCTTATTACGCCACCCATGAAAACAGCATTGAAGATGCCGGTTATGTGCAGTTTCTGCAGCACCTGCTGACACCTCTGCTGCCATTATTAACACCGGGCATGCAGGCACTCGATTACGGCTGCGGGCCGGGGCCAACATTATCAAAACTGCTGGCGGCTGCAGGTATTGCCTGCGATAACTACGATCCGTTTTTCTTTCCTGCCCAGTTACGCAATCAGTACGATGTTATTACCGCCACCGAATGCTTTGAACATTTTCATAATCCGCACGCCGAACTGAGCAGGCTGAGTGGTTTACTGCGCGAAGGTGGTTATCTCGGTTTAATGACCAGCCGCTGGGCAGATGCAGAATATTTTTCGCGCTGGCATTACACCCGCGACCCGACTCATGTGGTGTTTATGCAGGAAAAAACGCCGGACTGGATTGCCCGGCATTATGATCTGGAGATTGTCTGGCGCGACAGTCCGAGGGTGGTGATATTCCGTAAAGTGGCTGCCAGACCCTAGATAAAATATTTCAGGCGGAGATCATTTTAATCTGATGCTGTTTTAAATAATCTCTGGGCGACACACCATACTGCTGATGAAAACGGCGGGTAAAGTGGCTGGCATTCACATAGCCGACGTCATAGCAGACTTCGGTAACAGAACGGCCGCTCTGCAGTAATTCCCGCGCCCGTTCAAGGCGGCGCTGCTGGATATATTCCATCGGCCCGGTGCCCATCACATGCCGGAACTGCTGATAAAACTTACTGCGCGACATGCAGGCAACACGGCACAGTTGCTCAATATCGACGGTTTCCGCCAGATGATCATCAATATAACGAACCGTTTCCGTCAGACCATTTAAGGTCGGGTCATGGCGCGCGCAATTCAGTAAAAAGCTGCGTCCCTGCTGGCGCAGCATACGTGTTAGTAATTCAGTAACGCCCAGGTTCAGTACCAGATCACGGTCATCATCGTTATGCACAAAACTGCCGACGATACGTTCCAGCAATTGTTGCGTTGCCTCGGTATGAAACAGATGCAGCACATGATCATCATGCGGGCGCCAGCAACCCAGCTCTTTCGGTAACGGGTTCTTCTGGTTGAGCTGATCACAGACATCACGCAACCGCTCACGGCTGATACCCAGGGTTAAACAGCTGGTCGGGTTATCGAGAGTGGCCTCGGGGAAATCAATGGCAACGGTTTCACCTGGCGCCATGACAAAAGATTCATGGGGTAAAAAAGCCGAATTAAAATGATTTTTACCGTGCAGTACTTTTTTGCCGCTGATCATGCCGCAGTAAAGAATTTCTTCCGCATCGAGGCGGACTTTTTCTGCAGAGGCAAAAGTGTCGTAGATTGACAGTTCAGCGCCATGACTGGCAAAGACCGTACGGTTTTCCACCAGCTGCTGCGGGCCAGAACCACGAACAAGATTACGACGGTTAAACGCCGCCTGAGCTGCCAGACCTGAATCGCGCATTCTGACCTCCTGTTACCGCTGACATTTGTGCGGTATCTCTTAGGGCCTGTTAACACTAATTA
>NZ_DDCJ01000066.1:6968-20017 GCF_002335285.1 Thalassolituus sp. UBA2009 | reverse complement strand
ACTTAGTGTTAACAGGCCCTGGTTTTAATTATTTTTTATCTGCTTGTTATGCGGGCCTGCCGGCCATGCCTTATGTCTGTCGCTGACAAAATTTCCGGCTGAGACTGAGCAGCATGGACGCTCAGCACAGTCATTCAGACGCTCAGGCAAGTGGTTAATCATCAGATCACATAGCCTGAACTCACACAACCCGCTAAGCCCAGACAAAAGTCCAAGGCTTGCGTGTGAACAATAACAAGGAGAACGCCATGATTTATGCCAACCCCGGACAGACCGGCTCGGTCGTCAGCTTTAAAAGCCAGTATCAGAACTACATCGGTGGTGACTGGGTTAAACCGGTTAACGGCCGCTATATGGACAACATCAGCCCGGTCAATGGTCAGGTGTTCTGTCAGGTACCACGTTCCGATGGCGCCGATATCGAACTGGCGCTGGATGCAGCCCACAATGCGGCAGCGGCCTGGGGCAAGACCTCCGCTACCGAACGCTCCAATATTCTGCTGCGCATTGCCGACCGTATGGAACAGAATCTGGAAATGCTGGCCGTAGCCGAAACCTGGGATAACGGCAAAGCGGTACGCGAAACCCTGGCCGCCGATATTCCGCTGGCGGTGGATCACTTCCGTTATTTCGCCGGCTGTCTGCGTGCGCAGGAAGGCACCATGGCCGAAATCGACGAAACCACCGTGGCTTACCATATTCATGAACCACTCGGGGTTGTTGGTCAGATTATTCCGTGGAACTTCCCGCTGTTAATGGCCGCCTGGAAACTCGGCCCGGCACTGGCGGGCGGTAACTGTGTGGTACTGAAACCGGCGGAGCAAACCCCGGCATCCATTCTGGTATTAATGGAACTGATCGGCGACCTGCTGCCACCCGGCGTACTGAATATTGTCAATGGCATCGGCGAAGAAGCCGGTCAGGCGCTGGCCACCAGCCAGCGTATTGCCAAAATTGCCTTTACCGGCTCCACTCCGGTGGGCCAGCATATTCTGAAATGTGCCGCCGATTTATTAATTCCAAGCACCGTAGAATTAGGTGGAAAATCACCGAATATTTATTTCTCCGACGTGATGCAGCACGAAGATGATTACCTGAGTAAATGTGTTGAGGGTATGACTCTGGCTTTCTTTAATCAGGGTGAAGTCTGCACCTGTCCGTCACGTGCATTGATTCAGGAGAGTATTTATAACGATCTGATTGAAATGGTCGTCGCACGGGCCGGAAAAATCATCCGTGGTAACCCGCTGGATACCGACACACAGGTTGGTGCTCAGACCTCGGAAGAACAGTACGAACGCATTATGAATTACATTGCCATTGGTAAAACCGAAGGCGCCAAAGTGCTGCTCGGTGGTAATGCCGAAGCGTTAAACGGCGATCTCAGCAAAGGCTATTACATTCAGCCAACCATGCTGTACGGCAAAAATGATATGCGTATTTTCCAGGAAGAAATTTTCGGCCCGGTAATCAGTGTGACTACCTTTAAAGACGAAGCCGAAGCACTGGCCATCGCCAACGATACCGAGTTTGGTTTGGGTGCCGGTGTCTGGACACGTGATATGAATCTGGCTTACCGCATGGGCCGTAATATTCAGGCCGGCCGGGTCTGGACCAACTGCTACCATGCCTATCCGGCGCATGCTGCCTTCGGCGGTTATAAAAAATCCGGTATCGGCCGCGAAACCCACAAAAAAGCGCTGGAGCATTATCAGCAAACCAAAAACCTGCTGGTCAGCTACAGCACCAGCCCGCTGGGTTTCTTCTGATCTTACCTGCGGCCTGCGGGCCGTACTTCCACTCTCACTATACCGCTGGCTGATCATTTACAGCATTGCCCGCTTCCCGGCGGGCACTTTTTTATCACGTCATCTGCTCCGGCTTTTTCACACAGCCTTCATTTGCGACTCCGGTAGTGAATTAAAAGGCCAAAAGGCCCTTTTTAATTCTTATAAATAACGGGTAATAAGCCATACAGAAGCGATGATCATAACAAGGCCATTGATTGATAACGCTAACTGGCGGAACAGCAAAGGCTCTTTCACCTGACTAACACCGTAAGCGTGAAACAGACGTCCAATCAATAACGCAAGACACAATCCATGAACCCATACCGCACTCATCCCCAGTGATTCCGCGGCAAAAATCAGAATCAATGCCAGCGGTACGTATTCCGCAAAGTTGCCATGTACCCGGATGGCTCTTCTGAGAGCTTTGTCTCCCCCATCGCCAATGGCCACCCGGGCAGTCTGCCTCAGGCGAATCACGCGAAAACTTAACAGGGTAAACACCAGTGAAAAAATGGCTATATACAGTGGAGCAATCATAGGAAACCTTGGCTATCAATCCGGCAGAAAAATATATTCTATTGATAACAAGCCGACAAACAGCAAATAATAGGCTTTTGGAAAAGAATAAGTTTTCTATGGTATGCACTATCGCCAGACACCGCCGATCCAGTATTTACCCGTATTCGAGGCAGCCGCCCGTCATCTGAGCTTTAAACGGGCAGCTGATGAGCTGTGCGTAACGGCCCCGGCGGTGGGACAACAGGTGAAGGCATTCGAAGCCTGGCTGGGCAAGCCACTCTTTCATCGTCATACCCGGCGCCTCAGTCTCACACGCGAAGGCGAGTATTATTTTGCTCTGGCCAGCGACATCCTGAACCGCCACCAGCAGGGCTATATTCAGTTTAAACGTCAGTTCGATGACAAGGTGTTTCACCTCAGTGCGTCGTTGTTTGTGGCACAGGAAGTCATCATGCCGAATTATCTGCGGTTTTCTCAGTATGTTCCCAATACAGAACTGCGTCTGGATGCCCGCGTATCATACGTCGACTTCGCTCTCCATCAGATGAATGCTGCGGTGCGCTTTGGTGAAGGTAACTGGCCCGACCTTGAGGCACGGCTATTGGCGAAGGGGTCGGTGTCCCCCGTGTGCAGTGAGACCTATTTATCTCAGCATGCCGATATGTCTCCGGATACTTTGTATCAGAACCGTTTGCTTTATTCTCTGCCCGATATGGATACATGGGGGCCCTATTTCTGGGGTTCTGATCGCTTACCAGAGCAGGAACCTGTTCTGTGTGACTCCTACCTGGCTGCGATCAAACTGGCGTGTGAGGGGGTCGGGGTCGCCTTGGGTATTTTTCCAACGATCAATAAGTGGATGGCGAAAAATGGCCTGGTACAGCCGTTTGATATTCGGGTAAACCTGAACCGGTCATTCTGGTTTGTATACCCGAAAGGCAGCAACGACCCCAGACTCGATCAGGCTTACCAGTGGCTAAAATGCTTATTCGAAGAAATGGAACGATAGCAAACCCAGTACATCCCAATAGCGGCGAACGTGCTGCCCGGCGAATAGTACGAAGGTAAATACCCTGTTTATGGGGTGTCAGTTGGACGCATCCATCCCTCCATACAGACAGACAGACACTCTGCTGTCACACCACCGTTGCCTGCATGCAACAAAGCTTTCCCGGATAACAGGCTGTAGCTGCCCGGCACCTGTGGCACTCTGTGCGCCTTTCATTGCATTCATGGCGGGCCACATTATGACCTCACTGGCAGATATTCCGTTTTCGCTGCTGGAGCTGGCGTCGGTGCCACAGGGTTTTACGGTGGCGCAGACGCTGGCCTCTATGCTCGATTATGCCCAACATGCCGACACGCTGGGCTTTAACCGTTTCTGGCTGGCCGAGCATCACAATATGGAAGGGGTCGCCAGCAGCGCCACCGCGGTGCTGATTGGTCAGGTCGCTGCACGCACGCAACGTCTCCGCGTTGGCTCCGGAGGCATTATGCTGCCCAATCACCCGCCGCTTATTGTCGCCGAACAGTTCGGTACACTGGATGCGCTGTACCCCGGCCGTATTGACCTTGGCCTTGGCCGTGCTCCCGGTACCGACCCGCTGACCAGCCGCGCCATGCGCCGTGACGATATGCGCGCCGAACATTTCCCGCAGGAAGTGGAAGAATTACAGACTCTGTTGGGAGCCGATGGCGCACACAAACGCGTTAAAGCTTACCCCGGCGCCAACAGTGCGGTAGAAATCTGGCTGCTGGGCTCCAGCCTGTTCAGCGCCCAGCTGGCCGCCGAGCGCGGTTTACCTTATGCCTTTGCCGGGCACTTTGCTCCGCGTCTGGCGCGTGAGGCGATCGCCCTTTACCGCCATCGTTTTCAGCCTTCCGCCACGTTGCAGAAACCACATGTCATTCTCTGCCTGCCACTCATCGCTGCCGCCAGCGACGATGAAGCGCGCTTTCTCGCCACCAGCAGTCAGCAGCGGATTATGGCGTTGATGCAGGGACAACCACTCTATCTGCCACCGCCGGTAGAAAGCATGGAAGGTATCTGGAATCCGCAGATTAAAGCTCAGGTCGATGCCTTTCTGGCACTGTCAGTCACAGGTGGTGCCGCCAGTATTAAGTCCAAGCTGCAGGCTCTGGTCAGCCAGATACCCGCAGATGAATTAATGTTCACCAACGATATTTTTGACCGGGAAAAACGTCTGCAGGCACTGCAGATTCTGATGGATGCAAAATCTTAAGGAGCTTCAGGACAGCAGCAGAATAACGGCTTAATCCATACGCCTGTCATACCCGGACGGGTTTAATCTGCTATACCTGATGCAGGCCATAAAACGTCATCAGGAGGCGGTATGCGCAAAGGATGGTTAATACTGACGTTGTTCTTACTGAGTGCCTGCGATAACTCTCCGATTGCCGGCAACCAGTTTTCGCCACTGCCCCAGACACGTGGCGAAGCTGAACAACTGCGCCAGCTGAGTTTAAAAACAACGGCCGGAGAGCGGCGCTTAAGCAACTTTGATAATCAGCTTCTGCTGCTGTTTTTCGGCTTCAGCCATTGTCCGGATATTTGCCCTACCACGCTGATGAATGTCAGCAAAGCACTGCAGCAATTACCACCCGAAACCGTACAACAGGTACAACCTCTGTTTATTACCGTTGATCCGGAGCGCGATACGATCGACGTACTGCGCCCTTATACCCGCCACTTTCATGCCGCCATTCTTGGCGTTCAGCCTGATACCGAACAACTGCTGCAACTGACAAAGTTTTTCGGGATTTATTACCGCAAAGTTGCACAGGAAGGGGCGCTGGAATACAGCATGGATCATTCTGCGCAATTACTGCTGAGCAGCAGCTATGGTCAGGTACTGGGGGTACTCGACCCACATATGCCTGCCGATGAACTGGCGCTGTGGATCCAGGGGGCGGTTGCCCGGCTGCAGGCGCAATAATCTGAGATGCGCCCGGATATTGAACAGCGGCCTCAGAAAACCGGCAGGCAATGATCCAGCAACAACGCCGCAAAGCAGTAAAGAATATAACGGATCGAAAACCAGAACGCCTGAATCGGCGCCTGCACCGAGGTGGCGCGCCATACCCGCCAGTTAATCTGCATAAAGCGGATATTTAACGGCACAATCAACAACAGATACACCAGCCCCGACATACCGCTGACGTAAGGCATCAGTGTCATCACCACCGTCAGCCAGGCATACAGCCATATCTGCAAACGGGTAAAACCTTCGCCATGGGTAATGGGCAACATAGGTACTCCGGCACGGCGGTATTCATCCTGTTTATGAATCGCCAGCGCCCAGAAATGCGGTGGCGTCCAGGCAAAAATAATCAGCACCAGCAGCAATGCATCGGCTTCCACACGATTGGTGATTGCCGTCCAGCCGAGTAACGGTGGCGCCGCTCCGGCCAGTCCGCCAATGGTAATATTCTGTGGCGTTGCGTGTTTTAAAAAGCGGGTATAAATCAGCGCATAACCCAGCAATGCGGCCGCTGTCAGCGCCGAGGTCAGCGGGTTCACCTCAAGCCATAACAGACTCAGTCCCAGCAGTGACAACAGGCTGGCATAAAGCGCTGCTTGCCAGGGCGGAATACGTCCCTGTGCCAGCGGACGTTTTGACGTACGCAGCATTAAACGGTCAAGCCGCTGATCCAGCAAATGGTTAAAGGCCGCTGCTCCCATCGCTGCCATAGCGATACCCAGCGTGGCATATATCACCCGCCCGATATCCGGTAATACCGGTGTCGCCAGTACCATGCCGACCAAAGCACAAACCAGCATCACCAATACCACCCGCGGCTTACCCAGCTCCCAGAAATCCCGCCACTGCGGGCGGGTTAACTGCCGGCTGCTTTTTTCTGCTAATACCAGGCTGCTCATATCACTTCCTCCGCCAGATGCCAGGTTTTCTGCCGTTGATTTACGGGCTCTGTTTGCCGCGACCAGATCAGACCGCAATACACCACAGCCAGCAGCAATAACGCCGCACCGGCGGTATGCAGCAGCGCCGGTGGAAACGGCAACGACCAGACCACCAGTACAATTCCAAGACCCACCTGCAGCAGATACAGACCGAGACAACAGAGAACCGCACGCCTCTGCTCACTGCGCTGCGCCTGCCAGTACAGCGCCAGCAAGGTCAGCCCCAGCGCCAGCGCCACCAGCCGGTGTGTCCACTGGATCGCACTGCGCGCGCTGGCATGCAACTGGCCATATAAA
This sequence comes from Thalassolituus sp. UBA2009, assembly GCF_002335285.1. Lineage (NCBI taxonomy): Bacteria > Pseudomonadati > Pseudomonadota > Gammaproteobacteria > Oceanospirillales > Oceanospirillaceae > Thalassolituus > Thalassolituus sp. UBA2009. The sequence goes on along the minus strand of NZ_DDCJ01000066.1, from coordinate 13,468 downwards.
TAATCCGGGCCGATTGATTGAGTAAGGTGAAAGGCGCTGGAAAAATCCATCTCCGGCCACCACTGGCCATTACAGGTGGGGAAACCAATACAGCCAATGCCGGCATAATTACTTGATGTCCAGCCACCCAGAGCAATCTGCAATACCAGTAACAACAACGCCAGCCACAGCATCCGCGGCCGCCGCGCCATCGGCACCTGCTTTACTGCGCTGGACACTGCAGCAGCCTCAGGCTGATGCACCCGCCAGGCAATAAAACTGAGTAACAGCAGACAGCTGAAACCACCCAGCAGATGCAGGGTCACCACCTGGGGCCAGAGTTTCAGTGTTACCGTCCAGGCACCAAAGGCGCCCTGCACAATGACCAGACCCAGCAGTAACGATGTCCAGCGCAGCAGTCCCGGTGCCTGAGTGCGGGCTCGCCAGCTGAAGAACACCAGCAGCATGGCCATCAGCCCAAGGGAAGCTGCCAGATAACGGTGAATCATCTCCATCCAGGCCTTTTCTGCTTCCAGCGGTGCGTGAGGTGCAAATTGCGCAGCGATATGAGCCTGCGGGACGACTAAGCGGCCATAGCAACCCGGCCAGTCAGGACAGCCCAGACCCGCATCCAGCAAACGGGTTGCAGCGCCCAGCATCACCACGGTAAAAGCCATAAAGGCGGCCAGCAGCGCCAGCGTGCGCACTATTTTCAGATTATTCATAGCGCTCCTCCGGCAGAAGATGGCTGTTGTGGCCGGCGGATTGCAGCGCCAGGGTTTCCGCCTGCATGCTGCTGAGCGGATTGCGCCTGAACAGATAGCGTACGTCGCGCAGAATGTCTTTGATGCTGCTGTCAGCGCTATAAGCCAGCACGATATTGCCTTGCGGATCGGCCAGCCAGATATCCTGCGTCAGAGCGGCCGGAACCTGCCAGACAAGACGCTGCCCACCGGGAGGTAAGGTGTTCTTCGCCTGTGTGCTGCTCAGCTGCCAGCGTTGCAGACGCGGAGCATCGCGCCCCAGTGTGCGGTGTAAGCGCCATAAACTGTCATCCAGATCACAGGGCGCCGACGTGCAGCGATACAGCAAATGCCAGCGCCCATCCTGCAGCGCCGGGGCCGGAGTCAGCGCCCACTGACTCAGCGGCGGAATATCCGGTACCAGCTCACCATGCGCGACGCGTGCTTCAGGAATGCCAATCTGCCAGTACCACATCGCCAGTGCCGCCGGCACGGGAGCCATTAATAATCCCAGCAATAACAGTAATTTTACCCGGCTACTCACAGCCACCTCCTTTTTGCCTTCAGAGTGCAGACCCGCACCCGCTGAGCTTTCAGCTTTGGCCGGTAACGCCAGGCCAGAGCCAGTGCCGCCAGTGCCAGTAACAGCCATTGAGCGGCGTAACCCAGGTGCCGCTCGCGGCTGACGCTAAGCGGCTGCCACCAGCGGCCACTGCTGCCGTTATCCAGATGCAGTACGCCGGGTTGTAAATCCAGTTGCGGCCAGACATCGGTACGCAGCTGCTGAATACGCTGACCATCATCGTTAGCCCCGAGTAATAAGCCGCGCCTTCCCTCCAGAGGCTGCCAGTACCCCTGCAGATGCTGCAGTGTTAAAGCGGTATCCGGCCAGGGTTGTGGTGCGCGGCTGCCCGCCGTTGCCACAAAACCACGATCCACCAGCCACCAGCGGCCATCGGTACTTTGCAAAGGAGTGATCAGCGCCAGTCCAACCTGACCATTCAGTGTGCGGTTATCCAGCCAGCGGTTAAATTGCGGATAAAAAATACCCTGTAATTGCAGAGCCTGATTCATCTGCGGCAGGGTTTGCGGATTAACTTCAGTTATCAGCGGCGCCGCCTGCCATTGGCGTTTTTCTTCTGCCCGCTGCCATTGCCAGTTAGCCAGCCCCAGGCCCATAGCCCCCAGCAATAACCAGCCGCCCCACCAGACAGAAATACGCCAGCGCTGTTTGCTGCGCGCGCGTTTATCTGCTGTGCTGAGTACTGTTGTTATCACAACCTGAGGAATCGCCATGCTTAAGCTCGCCATCCTGTTGTTATTTGCCGCTATGCTGATCAGCCTGCTTGCCGCCGCCGGATTTCTGGTACGTGACGGCTCACGTTCACAGCGGGTACTGACTTCGCTGACCTGGCGGGTCTGTATTGCCGTGGTGTTATTAGCCCTGTTGTTTTACGGATTTTATTCCGGGCAATTACCCGACTGAGCGTCATGTTGCTGAGGCGATGCCTCAGACAACGTAGACAAAAATAAATAATCCCAGCCACACCACATCGACAAAGTGCCAGTACCAGCTGGCCGCCTCAAAACCAAAATGCGAGCGTGGCGAAAAGTGGCCACGCCATAAACGCAGCAGAATAACCGTTAAGATGCAGGCCCCTAACGTAACGTGCGCGCCATGAAAACCGGTGAGTAAAAAGAAGGTGCCGCCATACACCCCGGCCTGTAAGGTCAGACCCAGCTGGGTATAGGCTTCAACATATTCAATACCCTGCACAACCAGAAAACTGAAACCCAGAATCAGAGTAAGCAGCAGCCATAATTTGGCATTATTACGCCGGTCTTTTTTCAGGGCATGATGGGCGATGGTCAGCGTGATACTGGAGCTGACCAGCAGCAAAGTATTTAGCAAGGGCAGGTGCCAGGGGTCGATAACTTCTGCCGGGCCAGTAAAGGCATCTGATGGTGTTTTTAACAGCGGCCAGCTGGCGCTGAAATCCGGCCATAAAAGTGCACTGATACCTTTTTCACCTTCGCCGTCCAGCCAGGGTAAAGCAAACACACGGATATAAAATAAGGCGCCGAAAAAGGCAGCAAAAAACATCACTTCGGAAAAAATAAACCAGGCCATTCCCATGCGGAATGAGCGATCCATTTGCGCATCGTACAGGCCACTGCGTGATTCATGAATGACATCGCGAAACCAGACAAACATCATCACCAGTACACCAGCGACTCCAGCCAGAAAAATACCGAAGCCATGGCCAAAGCTGAGACTGGATGCTGCGCCGACAACCAAAAAAGCCAGCACAACCACCATCAGAATCGGCCATTTACTGCTGGCCGGTACATAGTAGGAACCACTCATTGCAACCTCCCGGTCCTGATTTCAGGGGCCAGTTTGCGGATACAGGGTATAGGCCAGCGTCAGCCGGTGCAGATCTTCGGGTAAATCCGACCGGATCTGAAAGACCACCGGCACTTCCAGGCTTTCTCCGGCAGCCAGCTGCTGGTCGTTAAAACAAAAACACTCGAGCTTCAGAAAATAATTTGAGGCCTCCGCCGGACTGAGACTGGGCACAGCCCGCGCCCGCCCTGTCGTACTGCCCAGATTCTGCATACGGAACCACATCTGATGAATCTCTCCCGGATGTACCGCTTTATGGCTCAGCGTTGCAGAAAAATGCCAATCCATTCCCGCAGCAGTGCGGGTAATCATCTGTACCTCAATATTGCGTTGCTGGTCGATACCCGTGGATTGCAATACCCGGGCAGAATTAACGCCCTTGCCATTAAGGCCTGTCAGTTCGCAGAACACATCGTAAAGTGGCACCAGTGCGATGGTAAAAGCCACGCTGCCTGCCAGCATCAGCAACAACCACCACAGGGTACGGCGTACTCCCTGTTGCTGACGGTTTAAAGGCAGGCTGTTCATGCTTATGCCCGTCCTGGCGAATCACGTTCCGGAATAAATTCCGGTGGCGTGGAAAAGGTATGCAGCGGCGCCGGACTGGGCACCTGCCATTCGAGCCCTTCCGCACCTTCCCAGGCTTTATCCGGTGCAGGCTTGCCACCACGCACGCAACGCACCACAACCCAGATCAGCAATAACTGCGAAATACCGAACAGGAAACCACCAATGGAAGACAGCAAATTAAAATCAGCAAACTGCAGGGCGTAATCCGGAATGCGTCGCGGCATACCCGCAAGTCCGGAAAAGTGCATTGGGAAAAAGGTTAAATTCACACCAATTACCGACAGCCAGAAATGCCAGCGCCCGAGGGTTTCATCCGGGTAGAATCCGGTCCACTTCGGCAGCCAGTAATAAACACCGGCAATAATGGCGAAGACTGCGCCGGGAACCAGCACATAATGGAAATGTGCCACCACGAAATAGGTATCGTGATACTGATAATCCGCCGGCACTATCGCCAGCATCACACCGGATAAACCGCCAATCGTAAATTGCACAATAAAGGCGAGGGTAAACAGCATGGGGACTTCAAAACTGATAGAACCATGGAATAACGTGGCCACCCAGTTAAATACTTTTACCCCGGTTGGTACCGCAATCAGCATGGTCGCGTACATAAAAAACAGTTGCGCCGCCAAAGGCAGTCCTACGGTAAACATATGGTGTGCCCAGACCACGAACGACAGAATGGCAATGGATGCTGTGGCATAAACCATCGAGCGGTAACCAAATAAACGCTTACGGGCAAAGGTCGGTACGATCATAGAAGCGATGCCAAAAGCCGGAAGAATCATGATGTACACTTCCGGATGGCCAAAAAACCAGAACAGATGCTGGAACAGAACCGGATCACCGCCACCGGCAGCATTAAAGAAACTGGTGCCGAAATTAATATCCAGCAGCATCATGGTTACCACACCGGCCAGCACCGGCATCACCGCCAGTAATAAAAAAGCGGTGATCAACCAGGTCCAGACAAAGAGTGGCATATCCATCAGTTTCATCGCCGGAGTACGCATATTCAGAATAGTGGCGATGATATTGATGGCCCCCAGAATGGAGCTGATACCGGCCAGATGAATCGACAGAATAAAAAAGTTAGTCGATGGCGGTGCGTATGTTGTCGACAGCGGAGCATAAAAAGTCCAGCCAAAATTCGGGCCGCCACCTTCCATAAAGAGACTCGACAACAGTAACGAGAACGCCAGCGGCAGTAACCAGAAAGAGAAGTTATTCAGACGTGGTAAGGCCATATCCGGTGCACCGATCTGCAACGGCACCATCCAGTTAGCCAGCCCGACAAAGGCCGGCATCACCGCACCAAACACCATGATCAGACCGTGCATAGTGGTCATCTGATTAAAAAATTCCGGCTGTACCAGTTGTAAACCCGGCTGAAAAAGTTCAGCCCGGATAACCAGCGCCATAGTGCCGCCGATAAAAAACATGGTCAGGGAAAAAATCAGGTACAGTGTGCCGATTTCTTTATGATTGGTTGTCAGCAACCAGCGTTTAAGTCCACTGAGCTGTGGCGCATGGGCGTGCTCTGTTGCGCTGCTGTAACTGTTGCTCGTCATGACTCACCTCATCAGTGTTCCATCTTTTTATACCGCATATCGGCCTGCGTGTTATCTGCGGATTATTCCGTTGGTTTAAGCTTTTGTTTTATCTCGGCGGGTTGCACAACATCACCGGTGTTATTGCCAAAGGCGTTACGCTCATAGGTAATTACGGCAGCAAGATCGGCGGCCGATAACGTACTGCCGAAGGCCGCCATTGCAGTACCTGACTTGCCGTAAAGTACCCGCTCGATATGCGTGTTGCGGCCTTCAGCGGTTATCGCAACCTGACTGCCGGCCAGTGCCGGAAATGCCGGAGGAATACCTTGCCCGTTAACCATGTGACAGGCCGCACAATAAGTGTTGTAAACCGTTTCGCCCTGAGCCATCAGTTCAGGTAACGTCCAGTCCCGTTCATTACCGGCGGCTTTTTCTGCAGCCTGCTGTTTTTGTTCACTCAGCCAGAGCCGGTAGTCTTCTTTGCTTACTGCTTTAACCGTAACGGGCATAAAGCCATGCAGACGACCACAAAGTTCGGTGCACTGCCCACGGTAAATTCCGGGTTCGTCTATTCTGGTCCAGTTTTCATTCACGAAACCGGGAATTGCATCTTTTTTAACGGCCAGTTGTGGCACCCACCAGGAATGAATTACATCGTTTGAGGTCAGCAGCAGACGGATTTTGGTATCGACCGGTAACACCAGCGGCTGATCAACTTCCAGCAGGTAGTTCTCGCCTTTCTGCTCTCGGCCATCAATCTGCTCAGGCGGAGTCGCTAAGTTGGAAAAGAAGCTGATGTCTTCCCCTAAATATTCATAATGCCAGCGCCACTGATGACCGGTGATCATCACATCCATTTCAGCTTCGCTGGTATCGTAAATTTTCCGCAGTGTGGCCGTTGCCGGAATCGCCATCACCACCAGGATAACCAGCGGAATCGCCGTCCAGAGGATTTCTACCAGAGTATTTTCGTGGAAGTGAGCAGCCTTTGCGCCTTTGCTTTTACGGTAGCGGATCAGTGACCAGAACATCACGCCGAATACAACAACGGCAATTACCACACAGATCCAGAAGATGATCATATGCAGCGAATACACTTCGCGGCTCATATGGGTAACGCCAACGGGAAGATTAAGATTGCTGTCGCCGTAAAGATTTTTGGCCAGCAACGGATGACTGAAAAAGACGACAGGTATCCATAACACGGCATGCCAAATCCGGTTGAGCCAGACTCCCGTCATAACC
>NZ_DDCJ01000066.1:0-6762 GCF_002335285.1 Thalassolituus sp. UBA2009 | reverse complement strand
CCTCCGCCACAACATCCATTTATACAGGGCCGGTCACACGTTGCTGCTGTTATTGATTTCTGGTGCAGCAAGGCGCGACCAGTCCCTCGTTGTTTTTTATACAGTAAAGACGTTAAGCCGAAATAAGCTCAATAAGACAAAATACGCTGCAGGCTGATATTTCGCCCGGATTAATAACCATTGGCGCTAAATAAGGCTTGGTTATCTGGATTCATTCTATGACGTTTCCGGCCAACTTATTAAGCCGGAGAAAAACCTGAGTAAAATCATCGGATTAATATACAGACTGGATAGTAAAGAAAGTAAAGATCAGGAATAAAACTGAAGGTGGCGAAAGAATCAGAAGAGATATAAGAGAATTTATCAATCCAAAAAATTATATAGAATCCTGTCATAACCGACATGCAGAGCGCCTGATTTATGACAAGTCTATTAAGAACGACATTCCGTAAACAGGTATCCGGCCACTCAACGGCCGGATATTTTACAGCGGCAGAAGGTTATTTCTGCGCTTCAGCAGCCTGAACGGCAGCAAAGTTGGCGTTAATGCGCTGCAGCAGATAGTCACGGGCGGAAATCGCTTCGTACTTTTTCTCCGGCCCCTGGATCATTACATCCTTATTGGCCTGACAGAAAAACGCCATGCTGTAACGCGGCCCACGGGCTTCATCGGGTTTCGGCATACGCACCCGGTGCAGGGTTGATTTCAGCTTGTCATCACTCCAGCGCATCAGCATATCGCCGATATTACAGGTAATGATGTCATCCTGTGGAATCACGCTGGTCCATTCCTGATTCTGCAGCGCTTCTTTGCCCGGACAAACCTGCAGACCGCCCTGCCCGGTTTTCTGAAAGACCATGGTCAGGCAGTCAAAATCGGTATGGGCACCGGCACGCCAGATACCGGCCTCGGCAACTGCCCCCTCAGCCAGCGGTAAATAATGCAGCAGCCGCAACGTGCTCTGATATTCGGCCGAGTCACGGCGGTGGGCCTGAGTAAAAAAGTCCTGAGCAAATCCCAGTTTCTCGGCAAAGCAGGATAAAATCTGCATACCCAGCTGCCAGGAGCGCTGTTCAAAATCAAGAATCACCCGCTGAAATTCAGGCACCAGCATCTGATCCGGCCACAGATTATCCATATGTGGCAGCGTTACCTGATACGACTCCTTCTGATCGGCGGTGCCGGTCGATGGGCGTACCTGCGCCATAAATTCCCAGCCGGCATTCAGGCCTTCTTTTAACGGAAAGCGGGATTTTTCTTCTGCACTTAACGCAAAAAACTGCTCCGACAGCGCAAAGGCTTCGCGCACTTTTTCAACATCGATACCGTGATTAATCAGCTGAAAAAAACCCGTATCCGTTGCTGCCAGCCATAGCTCTTCACGAATTTCAGCACGGCGGATTTCAAAATCAGTTAAATCAATGAGCGGAATGGTGCGTTCATTATTCTCCAGCCCCATACCACCGATGGTACGTTCAAAATTCAGTTCCTGAAGACCATAACGGCTGTCAGTTGTCGTGATTGTATTGCTGGTTGAATTATTGATTACGTTATTCATATCTGATTCTCCAGAGTCAGTTAACTGCAGCAGACGGCGGAATATTCCGCTGTCTGCGCAGAGACCATGGAGCAATGCCGGGACAGCATGAGCAAAGAGCTTGCTGTCCTGCTGCTTATACTCCAGATTAAAATTGTTTATTCAGCGCTGCTGAGGCTGGTTTCCGGTATAAAGTCCCGCTTAATTGCCTGCTCAGGATCAAAGCTGTTGATATCCAGCCCCTGTGCTTTGGCCGTCCAGCTCCAGGTTGTTGCCAGCCGTTCGGTATCAAACTGCCCGAGCCCGGCCTTCTTGCTGGCAGCGTTATAGACCAGACCATTGATCGAGCGGATGGTTGCTTCCGCCACCACGGCATCCACTTCTGGCACTGCAGCCTTAACCGCAGCCGCACTTTCTGCCGGATGTTTAAAGGTAAAATCAATGGCCTTGGCATAGGCTTTTATAAAGCGCTTAGCAACATCCGGACGCTCCTGTAAAAAGCGCTCGGAGGCAATCAGGGCGGTGGAATAAAATTCCAGCCCAGCGTCGTACCAGGGCAGTACATTCAGGGTTTTTCCAGCCTCTTTTGCCTGAGCTTTATAGACTTCGGCATCGGTAATCCAGGAAATCACCACATCGGTGTTACCGGTCAGCAGCATCGGATTCAGCGCTCCCGGATCAGCCTTCAGTAACTTGATGGAAGTTTCATCCACCTTATTAACATCCAGCAGCAGCGGCAGAAACACATTGGATGAGGTAAAAGGCGAAGTGGCTATTTTTTTACCGGCAACATCGGCGACGCTGTTAATACCGGAATCGCTGCGCACATAAAACGCATGTGGCGCTTCTGAAAATACCGAATAAACCGCCGACACCGGCACCTCTTCCGCCGCCTTTGCCTGCAATAAAGCCACCAGATCCGACAGACCAATATCCGCATTGCCGGTTGCCAGCTTGGTAATGGCATCGTGGGAGCCACGCCCCTGAGCCACCTTAACTTCCAGCCCCTGTTCAGCAAAGAAGCCCTGCTGCAAACCAACATAGACCGGTGCTTTATCGCCACCCGGCAACCAGTCCAGCTGAAAGCTGACCTTATCTGCCGCCAGCGCTGTCATGCTGGTTAACGATAAAGCCAGCCCCAGCAGCGGCAACAGGCGCTGCCGTACAGACGGGGATTTAATGGGATTATTCACTGATTTTTTCATCGTTCACTCCTGAGTATGAGAGCAAACAGCCACTGCTGTTTGCCGGACCGATCAGGCAGTTATCGATGGAGAATAGGCAATGCAGGGGGCGAGCAGAAAAGAAAAGGCGTGATTATGCTGAGTATCTTCGGAATCGTTATTGGCTGAGTACAATTATCCGGACTTAACCTGCAGATTTTTTTATTACTACTGTCGTCATCACCACTGTCTTCACTGCGCCGGCAGCCCTGCGTCCGTCTTCGTCCACAGATAACTATCCGCCGTACAGTGAGCAATGACCCGTGGATTGACGTTGTCTTCAACCCCTGACTGCTTCTACTCAAAACATGTACAAAATATTTTTAGCAACCGTTGTGCCAACCGTCCTTATCGCGTGAATACTGAGGTTAAGCGCAAAGCCCGCGCCGGATTTGCACCAAAGACAGGCAACAAAAGACGGATGCTTTATTTATGCGCACGAAAACGGAACATTCTGATATAAAAAAATGGGAAGAAAAATCTCATAAAAAAAGTTGGAAAAGCACAGGGATTGCGATAATTTTAACCGGGTAATAAAACCATTTTGTTAAAAATTTAAAAAACGTTGCCGTAAAAGTTTCAAGAGTATAAGCGGTCAGGACAGGCATCAGCCTCCGGGACATTGCTCTTTGCAGTTTAAAGGAGCCCTAATGAATACCCTGATCCGTAATGCCCGCGCTATTTTCTTTGCGCCCGACTCATCCTCCCCGAATACAGCTCATACCGCTGCTGGCAATAAAAGCCAGCAGGCCGCAGGCGATATCCGTATCCGCGATGGCCTTATCTGTGAAATCGGCACACAGCTGCTGCCCGCAGATGACGAACAGATTATTGATGCCACCGGCTGTGTGGTCTGGCCGGGGCTGGTGAATACCCACCACCATCTGGCGCAGTCGGTTTTAAAAGGTGTGCCCGAAGGTTTAAATCAGGCATTAGGCGATTGGCTGGGGTCAGTGCCCTATCGTTTCTGGCCGAAAATTTCACCGCAATTAATGTATCACGCCGCGCGTCTCGGTCTTTATGAGTTGCTGCGCTCTGGCGCAACCACCTGTGCCGATCACCATTATCTGTACCATGCCGGTTCCAGCCCGGAAGTGGAAGACGCGGTATGGGCCGCGGCCGACGAGCTGGGAATACGTTTGGTGCTGTGCCGTGGCAGCGCCACCGTACAGGGCAGCCATAAAGGCATGCTTAAACACGGTATTCAGCCGGAAAATGTTGAGCTGGTGATGCAGCGGATGGAGCGCAGCTACCGGCAATATCATCAGGCCGGCGATAACGCCATGCGCCGCTTAGTTGTTGCTCCCACCAGCCTGGTACATTCCGCCACAGCCGATGATTTACGCACGCTGGCGGCCTGGGCACGGGAGCGGCAATTAAAACTGCACTCGCATTTACTGGAGGTCAGTTTCGACGATATTCAGGCGCAGGAAAAATATGGCCAGCGCGCCATCGATTACGCCGCCCGCTGCGACTGGTTAGGGAACGATGTGTGGTTCGCGCATCTGGTCAAAAGCGACGAATACACCATTCAGCAACTGGCCGCCAGCGGTACCGGCATTGCCCATTGCCCGACCTCCAACTGTCGTCTCGGCAGCGGTATTGCTCCGGCGCTGGCAATGGAGAATGCAGGAATGAACATCACCCTCGGCGTGGACGGCTCAGCATCGGCCGAATCCGGCTCTATGATTCAGGAGCTGAATCTCGCCTGGCTTTTACACCGCGCCGTTAACGGTGCCGATGCGACTCATGCCGAACAGATTATCCGCTGGGGCAGTCATAACGGTGCGCAATTATTAGGGCTGAATAACTGTGGCGATATTGCCGTCGGCAAAGCCGCCGATCTGGTGCTGTACGATATCGGCTCGCCGCGTTTTGCCGGGGTACACAGCGAAGTGATTGCACCACTGCTATGTGCCGAACCGGTGAGCGTAAAGTATTCGCTGATTAATGGCCGTGTAGTGGTCGATAACGGTCAGGTCTGCGGCCTTGATGAGGCCGAACTGGTCGCCGAAGTGCGCGCCGGTGTGGCCGATTTACTGCGCAGTGCGGGTTAACCGTTCTTGACTGCCTGGCTGCTCTTCAGGTTCCGCAGGGCAGCCTTTTAATAGGTGATTACTGACTTGTGAAAACTATCCGCACACCCTACCCTGCATTCATCTGATGCTTAACGCGGGAATAACAACATGAGCGAGTGGGATGCATATGCAGATCAATGGGATGACGATGAGCGTGTTATCCATTATTCGCAGCAGGCTTATCAGTCTCTTACTCAGGCAATAAACTGCGACGGCCTGACCATACTGGACTTCGGTTGTGGCACCGGCCGCTTAACCGAACTCCTGCATCCTCAGGCCAAACGTATTGTCGCCGTTGATTCTTCCGCAAAAATGATCGGCGTTCTCGCCGCTAAAAACCTGCCTAAAGCAGAACCTCTGGCCATCGACATGAACAGCGGCAACAGCCAGCCAATGCATAACGCGTTCGATCTGATTGTTGCATCGTCCGTCTGTGCTTTTCTGCCGGATTATCAGGCCAGTCTTGCACTGTTCAGGCAGCTGCTGAAACCACAGGGATACTTTGTGCAATGGGACTGGCAGAAAGAAGCCGGAGATCCGGCATCAGGATTTACTGCAGAAGAAATACAAGCCGCGTTCGATCAGTGTTTATTCAAAACCATCAGCCTGCAGCAGGCATTCACAATGCAACAGGGCGAAGATGAAGCGCCGGTTATTATGGGTATTGCACAAAAACGCGATCAGACAGGGTGATTCCTGTAACTGCTAGTTGCAGTAACCAGTATCTCGGCACCCCACCTTCAGATTATACTCAGCCACCTGAATATAATAATGACAAGCCATGATGGCGTATGACCGATCGGAAGGATAAACCGTTGAATACCGTAAAACTCCCTGTTGTATCTATTATGAAAGAAGCTTCACTTTTGCCATTCAAGCATTTCCCCATGCTGCTGAGAGCAGGGTTACCTTTGCTTATCGTTGCTGGTATTGCAGGCCTGCTCAGCCCTTATATGCCGCCGGAAAAAAATACCGCATTATTCATGATTACGGCTCTGTCTGTTGCTCTTATTATTCTGACCAGTCTTATCGCCGCGATTATCGGTTGTCACCGTATATTTTTGCTGGACAACAATGATGTGATGAACACCCGCTTTTTCCCGTTAAGCGGTCAGGAACCGTATTATATTGGCTGGGCTATTCTGATCGCACTCTGCTGTGCATTAGTCAACATGCCACTGTCGATCGTTCTCGCCCCGATCATGGGAACATTCGCAACGGCAGCGAAAGATTCCGCTAATACGATACCGTTAATGTTCATTATTTTTGCCGTTACGCAATTGCCTCTTTATTACCTTGCCTCACGCTGGTCACTGGCGTTACCTGCAGCAGCCGTTGGTTTGCGCGGCAAAGGGCTCAGCTGGGCCTGGCAATTATCGGCCGGAAACGGCTGGCGCCTGCTGCTGTTGACGGGCTTTCTGCCATTACTGATTAATCTGTCGCACACCTTGCTGCCCAGCTACGATTCTGTTGCTTATACTCTTTTGCAATTTGCACTCTGGTTGCTGCTCGGTGCAATTCAGGTGGGGTTGTTATCGCTGAGTTTTTCTTATTTGTATAAACATCGCGAAGCGCAGGTAGCCAGCACCGGCGACCCGGCTCTGCGCTGAATTTACAGAATGCCAGCCTGCGCGCGGATAAACTCAAGCTCCGGGCTTAAACGCACAATGGTATTAAATTGTGCACTGGTAATACTATCCATCGCGCCGCAATCGCAGGCCCAGAACCAGGACTGCTGGTAAACCTCATCCTCCAGCAGTGGCAGCAAGCCACGCTCGGCACGGGCCTGATCCAGCGGGTAAGGTCCACTGAACTGAAAACGGTAGGCCGCACGGGCAAAGGCCAGCGGCATATAATCGGCCCAACTCTCTGCGCTCTGTGAATTTAAGCCGGTTTTTGCCAGTAATTGCAGGCAGTGATCAC
>NZ_DDCJ01000003.1:15552-17941 GCF_002335285.1 Thalassolituus sp. UBA2009 | reverse complement strand
AAGCGCCGCTTTATTTTCACCGGGCAGCCACTGGCGGATATCACCAAACAGCAGGGCAAACAGCAGAATGCCGGCGGGAAACAGCAGGGTCAGCTGTTTATCCAGTGGCCACTGGCGCAGAGAGTCAGGCATCTGCTGCAGGGAATACGACCAGCCACGCGGCTTGAATTCATGGGATATCATGGTTCTGTACAGCTTATTGTTTTTGTTGTTATCAGAAGCAGCCAGTTTACTGTTTTATGACAGTGTCCGGGAGGGAGAAAACGGCCGTGATTTGTCAGGAACTGGCCGTTCCGTACAGGCCAAAGCCAGAACCTGTACGGTTGCCGGTGCCGCTCAGGAAGGCTGGGCAGCAACAATATCCGGACGCTTGGTCTGAATAAACTTCACCAGCATGCCGAATTCCAGCAGGCACTGTTCCGGAAATTCATCACGGAATTCCTGAATATTAAAAATCTCCAGCTGGCCGTCCGGTGATTTGGCCGACTGACTCAGATCGGTTACGGCCGGTGCATCACGATGCAGCAGGAAGGGAATGGCAAACAGGTAAAAACCATCCAGATTCAGGTCGTAGCGCGCCAGCATTTCCGCAGGCCAGTTCACATGGCTGTGAAAAGTGCCGGCAAGAAATTCGGCCGGCACCTGAATAGCGCTCTGGCCTTCGGCAACGGCGGTTAACGCCTGCGGATCACGGGTGGCGAGCAGGGCATAGAGTGCCAGCCAGGGCGTGGTGCCTTTTTCATTAATCAAATACTGCGGGTCAATGGCACGCGGGCAGGAGATGGCCGCTGGTGCGTTCACCATACCGAGCAGTGCCTGCATCTGTTCGTTGCTGAGGCTGATGTCCTGCGGCGGCACACGGCTGATGCCGGTAAAGTACAGGTGGCGCCATTCGCTGGCGCTGTGGCCGGTGTTTTTCTTTTCTTGATCGCTCATTCGGTATCCATTAGCCCGCTATTCTGCACGGGGCTTTTTCAGGTCTGCTTTTTCAGAGTCTGTCATGCTAACCGCGGGGCAGGGTGGTGGGAAGACAAAGCAGTGGGGGTACAGAGATAAAACAGGGAAAAGGAAAAAATAAGAAAAAGGGAATAAGAAAAAACAGGCGCAGCGGACGGGGTGTACAGACCGGAAACGCTGCGCCTGTCAAAGCGTGGAAACGTTAAGTTGTGCCGGGAGTTACTGACTGACAGCCGCCGCTCTGATCAGACGACAGCACCACAAACACTCCGGTAAACCCGGCGGACGGCAGCTTGCCACCCTCATAGCGCACTGCCGAACACAGGCTGTCAGAATATGCCCTGGCGGTTATTTTGTCGCTGCGACAGGTTGTCGCAGGATGCGTTTATGGCCATGGGGCTGCAATCGGGTCGGCAATCGGGTAATCAATAAAGAAACCTGTTCATGCGGGGCTGGTCGTTTTACCCTTCAGGCGAAATGCCATCTCCCGGCTATCGGTCTTTTCACCACGCATGTATTTGCCGGTTCTAAGGTTCTGAGAAGGGAGCATATTATTGATAGCAGCCCCGTGGGTAAGGTGCCCCTGCCATTAACGGGCAGGGAGAGCCGTCATCCGGCGCGCCTGAAATGCATCATGGAGGAAACCGGTGTCCGCATATCCGATAAAAACCCTTGTTCTGATGAGTTTGTACATCGTGCTGGCAGGCTGTGCTTCAGTACCGCAGGGTACGCTTGAACAGCATATTGGTTGGTTGCACGGGAATTGTCTGGCAATTAAAAATCCGGATATCGGTGTTTCTGAAAAAATCAGACTGGTCAGTTTCGATCAGAAACCGGTATACCGCACCGTACTTATCACTGGCAGAACCAATTCCGCCGATGGCTGCCATGCGTTGAGCGATGACCGGCGCCAGGTGAACCTTAGCGCCGGTTATTATTTTTATCGGATTGATGGCGAGCCTTCAGATAATTTTGCGCTTGGCTTCGCTGATCTCGACCCCACAGATTTTACGCTGGTGTACTGTATGACAAGCGAAGGTATTGTGTTTAGTGCCCATTCGCCGGGTGGTCAGGCCTGGGATGGTTATTATTATCTCGGTTATGAATCATCAGCCACCTGCGAGTGAAAACCTGACAATTGCGTTCGCCGACAGGAGCGGTGAGTACCACCGCACCTGTTTCAGCTGTTCTGCGTATTATGTTTAGCCTTCAGTACAGATTTTTCAGATCGTGTTTTACCACCTGATCGACCACCAGATGGGTGGCCTTACCCATTAATCCCTCGCCGCTCATATGCGCCGCCAGTGCTTTGGCAAAAGGCGTCAGCTGTTTGGCCTCTACCCGGTGCTCCGGGTTAAATACGCCGGCGTCGTTCAGGGCGCTGGCGCTGGTAAAGCGGATGGCCTGTGGCTCAATCAGTAACCCCAGCTTC
>NZ_DDCJ01000003.1:10886-15279 GCF_002335285.1 Thalassolituus sp. UBA2009 | reverse complement strand
ATGCAGCAGTTGTGGCTGGCCGGGTATCAGCAACAGCAATTCCAGCGCCGGGTTCTGCAGCAGGTTACGCAGGCTGAGCGCCACTTTATTGCCCGGTCGCTCCGCCATAAATAAACGCCCATCGGGCAGCATACGGATGACACCGGTTTCGTCACCGCGTGGTGAAACGGAGGTGATGCCCTGGGCGTCGCAGGTTTTCAGCAACAGATACATTGCCTGTTGCAGGTACTCTTTTCGGTCGCTCAGCACGGTGCTGTCGGCTGGTATCGCAGCGCTGTGTTCTGTCTCGCTGTCCCACAGACCGGAGCGAACAGCAGCGCGCGCGCAGTGCAGATAGGTGCTTTTAACCTGCAGTTGCCAGTGTCCCTGTGGTAACTGCCGGCTCAGACGACCGTTGACCCGCAGGGCATGACCGACACCCGGTATCAGAAAATACAGGCTGGCGTTCTGACCGCTGTGGCCACGATTTGCTTGCCTGTCTGCTTGCTTGTCCGTTTGCAGGTCTGGCTGCTCGTCCGCTTCAGGCAGGCTGAAGCGCACGCTGTTAGCGGTAACCTCCAGCTGGCAGTGGCTAAGGCTTACGGGTTGTAATGCCGGTGTACCGCTTTCGCTGGCGACTATCATCACCCGGGCGTGGTTAATCACCTCAAAGCAATAAGCATCGAGTTGCGTCTGTACGCGCTTTTCCAGCAGCGCTGGTGGTGCAGAAATAAGTTGCCGCAAGTGCTGTTCGTTCTGAATGCGGTGCTGCATAAAATTCTCCTGCAGAGCTCTGGGTTATTCGTAGGTCTCTTTATCCTAATCCGCTTGCGAGCGGCAGCTCAGGCAGCTGGTTGCAGAGTTATGGAATCTGGTTGCAGACAGGGTACTTTTGCCTGGCTTTCGGGCATTCTTGGCAGTATGAAGTGCATTGACAGAAGGGTGTTAAGTTGTTGGTTGAGTGGTTATGTCCCGCAATAAACTGACCGTTTCGGCGGTAGCCGTAAAAGATCTGGCGCAAGAGCTGCAGCGCCGTGGCGTGCTGGCGCCCGCTCAGATGTCAGCTGATAGCGCGGCAGAAGCGGTTGCGGCAGGCGCAGAAATGCACGAACTGCGTCAGGCCGAAAGTGCGTTGCGTGCACTGTGGACGGAAGCCCGTAACAACAGCGCCGATGACTCTTTGGGGCTGAAGATTGGCCTGCAGGTTAATCCCGCTGCCCGCGGTTTACTGGCGCGCTGGATCGCGCATTGCGCCACGCTGGGCGAGGCACTCACCACCTTTATCGATCATATTCAGTTACTGAACCCGGCCGAACGCTGGCAGTTGTTGCCGGCCGGTGATGAAGTGGAAATCCGCTTTGAATTTCTGCTGCCATATCCACAGATTGCGGTTGAGCGCAGCATGGCGGCGATGCTTGCCTGGGGCGCGGTTCTGGGTGGTGAGGTTTTTGGGGGCGAGGTTACAGCAGGTACCGAAAATGCCAGCCGCCTGCTGCCGGTACGCAAAGCCGAACTTGCCCGTACCGGGCCGGCCGACAGCCAGTTGTTTTATCAGACATTCGGCCCCGGAATACGTTTTACCGGGGCGCCTGGTGGCGTTAACCGTCTGTGGCTGGATGCTGCGCTGCTGCAGCATCCATTGCCGGCGGCGGATGTCTATCTGCGCGATTTACTGGCTGCGCGGGCGCAGCAGCTGCCAGTGGCCGGGATATTGTCAGCGGGAGCGCAGGCAAACAGCGCCGGGCAGACGGCAACAAAGGCACCGCTCAGTCTGCGGGTGCTGGCACTGCTGGAGCAGGATATCCATAAATTCAGTCAGATTCAGGCGGTGTGCGCCGCCGTGCACCTCAGCCGTTCGACGCTGTTCCGTCGCCTGAAAGCGGAACACACCAGCTTTACCGAACTGCTGAACCAGCAGCGTTTGCGGTTGGCACGCAGTCCGCAGGCTCAGGGGCTGAATGCCACCGAACTGGCCGATTTACTCGGATTCTGCGACAGCAGCTCATGTTACAAATTTATGCGGCGATGTTTATTGTGATGCGTCTGGCAATAAGAAAGCTGGTATTGAATATTTGACGTGATTGATTTTGTCGGGGGAGGGAAAGACTGCTTATCGAGTATTCATTTTTCAAATAAATTTTTAATGAATATTAAATCCACTGCCTGCCCTAAGGTATAAGTACCGGGTTCTTTATCCTGAATGGAATACAACCTCTGCTGTTGAGCACAGAAGCAGCTATCAATAACTAATTTCATTGCATGTTATTCAAAATAGAATACGCTGGCTTCGCCATGTCGCATGCAGTTCGTTTTAGCGGATGAGTGTTGGCGCTGAAATGATGTGTCAGGGATTCGTTTTTTATGAATTTATTTCTGCACCGCTGAATGATTCAGGGGGGCACTGATAAGTAATCGATTTTAATAAAGGATTATAAATATGTCAGATAAGATCAGATCGATCCCTTTTAAAACAGCGGTAAGCATGACACTGATTGGATTGCTGTCATCGTCTGTCGTCAATGCCAGTCAATTTGTTGCAGATCTGGTTCCGTCAGCCTGGGAAACGATTAACCGTCAGGTGGTGGTTCGGGATAAAATGTATTCAGCAAATTTATACGGTGCACCCGCAACAATTCAGGTAATGTTCGAAAACAATGGTCAGCCTTCTGCATTTCAGCCTGATCAGCTATCAGCCAATAATGCCAGTTTTTCATGCCGTGACAGCGTGGCTGGTGATGATATCGATACGGCTTCCGGGTTTGTGGAAAGCCTCACTAAAGTGTGTGAATTTCTTCCAATGCAGACGCTGACGACGAGGGACAGCAGCAATGTCCTGACCACGGAGGAAGTCAGGACATACGTTATGCGTGTGAAGTTTAAAAAAGCGACTGATCGCAGTGTCAAGCTCCGGCATGCCCGTCCGGCGGATCGCCATTGCGATACTGCAGGAGATTCCTCTTCTTACAATCCTCTTGATACTTGTTTGACAGTTACCAAAAGTCTGACTCTGACGGGTAGTAATATATTCAAACCTTTTGTCTCACGGGTAAATTCACAGGGTGTCACCGAGCAGTGGACGCCTCTTGCCTTAAAAAATAATGTTTACGAAGTTACATTGGCTATTGGTGGTGGCACGAATAACAATAAGAAAGTTTTGGTAGAGAATGGCCTGAAATTAAAAGTCTCAGGCAGTATTTCGGCTTTACCCAATGATGAGTTGCTTGAAGGCGCAGAGTTTTCTGATACCAACTGTGTATTTGAAAAACAGGTTACGCTGACACCTGGTAACTACACCTGTACCTTTACTGCAGAGGAAGATGGGTTTATTCATATTCCTTTGAAAAAGGCTGGTTCTGCTACCGGCGGACGTAATGTTACGGTGACCATCAAAAACCTGTCAGTAACGCCGTAATCCTGTTAAGTCTTATTTATCTGTAATACCACAGCCGGAATCTGATAGTTTTCAGATCCCGGCTGTTATTCTGTATTCGCTGTAACTCTCTGCTGTCATCATCCGGTCATCCGCTGGTCATCAATCCGCCACTTTTCTGCAACCATATGGTCAGCAAAGCGCAACCGCGCTGTCATCCTCTGCTCATTAAATAGACCGCGTTCAGTCTTTGCTGCGGAAAGCACCATGACCCTGACGCGCCGGAATTTTTTGCTTAATTCGTCCCGCTCTGCGGCCTCTCTGGGAATGGCTGCAGCGGCTGGCCCGGCGCTGGCAGGCACGGGTCTGGCGGACTCATTTTTGCCGCAGCAGGATGATCTGATGGCGGTACCACGCTCCAGTGCTTTCCCGTTTCAGCATGGGGTTGCCAGTGGTGATCCGCTCACCGACCGGGTGATTCTCTGGACCCGCATAACCCCTCCGGCACTGGCCGAAACCTACAGTATTCCTTATCGCTGGCGCATCGCCCGTGATCCGCAATTGCGCGAGCTGGTTAACGAAGGCTTCGGCTATACCGATGCTGGCCGTGATTTCACCGTTAAGATTGATGCCGATGGTCTGCAGGCCGGGCAGAGTTATTACTATGTGTTCGAAGCTCTGGGGCAGATGTCGGATATCGGCCGCACACGTACTTTGCCGCAGGGCCGGGTGGAGCATCTGCGCATTGCCTTTACCTCCTGCTCGAATTACGCCCGTGGTTATTTCAATGTGTATAAAGAGCTGGCACAGCGCAACTATCTGGATGTGGTGCTGCATCTGGGTGATTACATTTATGAGTACGCGAATCTCGATGCCAGCCTGAGCAGTGGCCGTATCAATCAGCCGCCGCGCGAAATCATCACGCTGGACGATTATCGTCAGCGCCACGCCTGCTATAAAACCGATGCTGATTTACAGCAGGTGCACCGCCAGCATCCTTTTATGGTGATCTGGGACGATCATGAAGTGGCGAATAACGCCTGG
>NZ_DDCJ01000003.1:10450-10617 GCF_002335285.1 Thalassolituus sp. UBA2009 | reverse complement strand
CAGGCGTATATGGAATGGATGCCGATCCGCGAGATGCAGGCCGGCCAGCAGGGCATTTACCGTAACTTCCGTTTTGGCGACCTGCTCGACCTGAGCCTGCTCGATACCCGTCTGGCCGGGCGTGATGCCCAGGCCGCCGACAATGCCGACCGCAACCGTGAAGAGCG
>NZ_DDCJ01000003.1:4111-10195 GCF_002335285.1 Thalassolituus sp. UBA2009 | reverse complement strand
CAGCAGGAAAACATCCGCTGGAAACTGCTGGGGCAGCAGGTGATGGTCGGCCAGCTGGGCACCAACGACACGCCGTTTAATTATGATCAGTGGGATGGTTATCCGGCGGCACGTCAGCGTCTGTTTGATACGGTACGCAACGCCGGAGTGGATAACTGGGTGGTGCTGACCGGTGATATTCACTCCAGCTGGGCGATGGAACTGCACGATGATCCGTTTGCCGCTGAGCCGGGTAAGGCGTTAGGCATCGAGCTGGTGACTCCGGCGGTAACCTCGCCCGGCATTGATAACTACACTCAGGCGCAACTGGCCAGCCGTTCGCTGCAGGCCTTGCTGCCACATCTTAACTTTGTCGATTTTTATTACCGCGGCTATGTGCTGCTGGATATCACCCATGAGCGCCTGCAGGCGGAGTGGTGGGTGGTGGATAATATCGATTCCCATCGCTATGTCAGTGAGTGCTTACGGGCGCTGGTGGTGCCGTCCGGTGAGTCTGTTCTTCGCCCGGCGCCTGCGATTTCAGCCAGTAAGCTGGCCGCCGCACCGGCGCCGGATTTTGCTCCGGGCTTTGCCTGGTTACGTCACTGGCGCCGTGATCCGGCGGGCAATCTGCTGGACGGTATGCTGGCTTCCCAAAGTGGTGTTGGCAGTGCGTTACCCGGCGGCTGAATGTCGCCGGTTGACTGGCGTCAGAAGTCAGGCACCGATGGCGTAAATAATAACGTCCTTATTAGTGCCTGAGCCGTCCCGAACGGTGATTACCCTCGTCGTAATTCGTCTTATCGTTTCCTGCAATCGAGGTTTTGCACAGTGTGCGGCCCGTATTGCCATAGGTTGCATCTGAACTCCACGACCATGCTGCAAACGGCCCGTTTACGGCAGGCAGGGAGAGGAGTCAGTCGCCAGCCGTCGCGGAACTTTATTCGGTCGCAGTGTGACTGCGGCCGGTTCGCATGGACACATAATAATGAAAAACTCAGCACATACGCAGCGCTGGCTGCTGACCTCCATGGTCGGTGGCGCAGCATTATTTGGCAGCACGCTGTTTTGCGCACAGCAGGCTGCTGCTTTCTCGCAACCACCCCCTGCACCTGCTCCGGTAGAGCAGCGGCAGAATGCCGAAATGGCGGTACATGAACTGGCCCAGGGTTGTTATGCCATTCAGTCACCGACCAACGGCAAATATATGAACCGCTATACCAAAGGCGGTGCTATTGATAATGGTCTTGGCTGGCAGCTAAAGGCGACCGATCTGGATTCGGCAGCCAGCTTCTACTTTAAGCCGACATCGTTTTTCCACTATATGCTGACGGATAAAGACGGCCGCTATCTGGCAACCCATTTGCCGAATGAAATTTCGGCCGGGCGTTATGCCGGTGAGTTTGCCGAATTCAAGATCACCGCTCACAGCCAGGATAACGGTGCCTACCGCTTCAGCTTTTATGGCCCTAAGCTGGCCAAAATTCTGCGCCATAACTACGGTGGCACCGGTTATTACGCCGATGGTGGCCTGTACGTGATTGATATCCTCAACCCGACCAATGCCGGTTCGGAAACCGAGTTCAATCTGGTGCCGAAGAGCGACTGTAAGCCGTTCCCGGAAGCCGAGCTGAACACTGTGGGTGAGGTACCGAAAAGCGATGTGAACACACCGGTTCGTGGTGCCATCGACCCGCACACCCATATCACCTCCTATGAGTTTATGGGCGGTAAGTTCCTGCATGGTGAGCCTTTCCACCGCTGGGGTGTTGAAACCGCGCTGCGCGACAGTTCCGATATTCATGGCCCCTGGGGCTCGCTCGATATCATCGGTAACCTGATGGGTTATGACGATGTAAACCACCGCTACGATACCCGCGGCTGGCCGGACTTCCCGTTCTGGCCGAACCGTAAGCAGGTGTCGCATATGCAGTACTACTACAAGTGGATCGAGCGCGCGCACAAAGGTGGTATGCAGATGATGGTCAGCCATCTAGTGGAAAACGAGGTGCTGTGTAATGTGCAGAAAACCGTCAACCCGGCCAGCTGGATCAACCCGAATAACTGCAACACCATGGCCAGTATTCATCTGCAGATCCGTCGCCTGCAGCAGATGCAGGATTATATCGACGCGCAGCAGGGCGGGCCGGGCAAAGGCTTCTTCCGTCTGGTGAAAACCCCGCAGGAAGCCCGCAAGGTGATTGCCGATGGCAAGCTGGCGGTGCTGATGGGCATCGAAGCGTCTGAGTTGTTTAACTGTGGTCTGAAAGACGGTTGCAGCAAAGAAAGCATCGAACGTCAGCTGCAGGAAGTGTACGACGCCGGCGTACGTGCGCTGTTCCCGGTTCACCGCTTTGACAACCAGCTCGGTGGCACACGTATGGAAGATGGCTTTATTAACGTCGGCCAGTGGCTGTCGAGTGGCCGTTTCTTTGAAACCGAAGTCTGTGATGCCGAAACCGATGGCTCCCGTATGACCAGTGGCTTCCCGCTGCTGGGCACCGTGCCGGTTATCAAGGATATTCTTGCCGGTATTGGCCTGAATCCGCAATACGATGAAAGCCGCCGTCACTGCAACCAGCATGGTCTGAGTGCCAATGGTGAGTATCTGGTGCAGCGTATGATCGATAAAGGCATGATCATCGAAATTGATCACACCTCGGTTAAGAGCGCACGCGCCATTATGGATATCGTCGAGTCGCGTAATTATTCCGGTGTAATTTCCGGTCACAGCCATATGCACCGCAAACCGGATGGTTCAGCGCACGAAGTGCACCAGCGTATCGCCCGTGCCGGCGGTATGATGTCGCCGTATAACAGCAGCGCCAACAGCCTGAACTGGAGCATTGGTGAATTTATCGACCTGATTGAGCCAACCGGCTATCTGGTGGGTGTGCCATTTGCTACCGATATGGGTGGTATTGGCTCGCAGGCTTATCCGCGCGATAACACCGACACCGATCCGCTGATTTATCCGTTTGAAACCGAAGCCGGTGTGGTGATCGATAAACAGAAAACCGGTAACCGCATCTTTGACCTGAATAACGAAGGCCTGGCTCATTACGGTCTGGTGGCTGACCATATTCAGGATATCCGCACCCATTCCAACTCACGCATTTATGAGTCGGTGATGAACTCGGCCGAAGCCTATCTGCAGATGTGGGAGCGGGCGATTGCCAATGATTCGCCGAAGTATTCCAGCTCGGATGAAAACTGGTTCTCCATCGTTAACCGTGCCAGTGGCCGTTGTATGGATATTCCCGGTAACGACAATAATCTGAACAACGGCAGCAATGTGCAGTTGTGGGATTGTCAGCTGACCTCTCAGGATCAGAAGTGGCGTTACGATGCCGCCAACCAGATGTTCCGCAACAAGGCGAATCCGGAAAAATGTCTGGATAACCGCGGTCAGGCCTATAACAACGGTGGTGTGGTGATCTGGGATTGTGTGGATTCCGACAACCTGCGCTGGACTTACAGCGGCAATAAACTGGCCAGCAAGCACAACAGCAATATCGTGGCGGATGCTTATGGTAACGGTAATGACGCTAACGTTGGCCAGTGGACTTACCACGGTGGTGCCAACCAGCAGTGGGAACTGCGCTTAATGTCGGCGGAAAACCGTTATGCACAATACCGCAGCGAATCCACCGGCCAGTGCATCAGCGCAACCGGTGGCAGTCATACCGGTGCGCTGGTGGCGATGGAAGCCTGTAATACCAGTGCCAACCAGTTGTGGCGTTTTGATACGGCTACCGGTCTGATGATTAACGGTGTCGCCGGAGCCAAGTGTCTGGAAGTGCCGGATGGTCTGATTTACGACCATACCTTACTGCAGCTGGCCGACTGTGATGCCGGTAATCCGGCTCAGCAGTTTAACTATGCCGGCAAACTGCTGCGTTCACGCATCGACAGTAATCAGGTGCTGGACGTTTCCGGTGGCAGCTCTTCAACGCTGATTATGTATGGCGTACATGGCGGTGCGAATCAGCGCTGGCATGCGACGGCCAACGGTCAGTAATTTAACCGGGTTAGAAAAAACGGGAGCTCAGGCTCCCGTTTTTTTATGCTGTTTTTTATGGCATTGGAGCAAGCTTTCATGCTAATGGCTGAGCGCCAGGCTGTACATTATTAACGGCGCCTGACAAGGCCGTTTTTTCATTTTACCGGGCTGGGGTAACTCTTTTTCCGCACTAAACCGTTCCGTTAATTGATAATATCTTTAGTAAATTTGGCCCTTCTCAGTTGTGCAGGCCTTCTTGGCATGTGTGACATGCTCCAGACGTACAAAATTTCACTCGTCGCTATTGTTATTTTTATTACCCGAATGGATAATATTCACACATATCCCAATGGTGATGGAGTACCTGTGTTTATAGCTTTAGTATCTCAAACTACCTACCTGGTGCTGGTCGCAGTGCTTTGGGTCTTTATTAATTCAAGTACATCCCCTCCGGACTGGATTGCTTCAAACTCGCTCCCTATTAACTGCATCCTGATTGCCATGATGGGCGGTGTTTTATATTGCTTGCGTGCAATTTACTTAAATAAATGCGTCCGCAAGGCCTGGGATGCTGACTGGAATATTTGGTATGTGATTCGGCCTATAACAAGTGCGATCAGTGGGATAGCCGCATATCTATTTCTTAACGCAGGATTGTTGATCCTAGAGTCAGATCAGCAAGCAACTGGAAGTCAAGCAGGTTACTTGGCACTTGCATTCATTGCAGGACTGAATGTCGATAAGTTTGTTCAGAAACTTGAGGAAGTTGCTAAAGCGACTTTTGGCATCGAAAAAAGCAACGCCTCTTCGAATAAAGGCAGTAAATAAGGATTTTGTGAATGACAGCAGAAATTATATTTTTCCCTGTAGGGAATGGGGACATGACACTGATAAAGACATCTAGCGGGAAGAATATCCTGATTGATTGCAATATCAGAGACCCTAAAGACAACCCTGACGTGCTCAAAATGCTCAAGGATGAATTAAATACTGATGGCCTCGGGCGTCACTATGTAGATCTGTTTGTTTGGAGCCATCCTGACGAAGACCACTGCAGAGGTGTAAGTTCGAATTTTTTCCTAGGCAAACCGGACGAGTACCCTCAAGGCTCTAAGAAAATCTTCATCAAAGAAATCTGGTCCAGCCCAGTCGTCTATCGCCGAGCCAACAAAAAAGAGGGGTTTGTTTTCTGTAAGGATGCAAAAGACCTCAAAGGAGAAGTAAAAAGAAGAGTTATCCACTTCAAGGAAAACTGGTTTGCTAGTGACGGTAATCGAGTGAGGGTTCTTGGTGAAGATGAAAACAATAAAACGGATAACATTCCTCAAATCACACTTAAGTTGGACGAAAAAACCTCGGTGATTGGTGGAATAAGTCAGTCTGACTTCACTGCCTACCTTTATGGCCCTGCATCACCTAGTAAGATTAGCGGCGAGGAAGAGAAGTTCTCGAAAAACAATTCCAGCGTGATAATCAATTACGCCATAAGCTCAGGTCAAACTACCGCAAAATTCTTAACTGGAGGAGATGCTGAGGTAGCATGCTGGGAAAACCTTCATGATAGATTGAGCGACTCATTGTCAAACCTCGATTACCACATATTACAAACACCTCATCACTGTTCTTGGCACAGTCTTTCTGAGGAGAGCTGGAGTAAAATTAAAGAAAAGAAGCTCGACCCCGGTGAGAACGTATCACAAAAGGCACTTGAAACACTTAATAACGCTCAGAGTGAGGCGATCATTGTATCTAGTAGTAATGCCATTGAAGATGATTCAAATGATCCCCCATGTTACGGTGCGAAAGACCAATACCAAAATATAGTTTCTGAAGTAGATGGTAAGTTTGTATGCGTCGCAGATTCACTAGATGACGATGGTAATAATGTGCCGTATAGAATTGAAATCTCAGATACAGGTGGGATAAAGACCAAGAGTGGTAGCAGCTTTGCTGGAAGCTTAGGAGGCGGAGCGCATGTAAACCGGAGTGGCACTGACAGTTATGCTTAACAGTGCTTCAACTACGCAGGCCCAGGTAAGCCGTCTTTTCCAGAGATTAGACGGTCGCCAACTTAAAAGATCCTTGTTAAAAAAAACGAAAAA
>NZ_DDCJ01000003.1:0-3916 GCF_002335285.1 Thalassolituus sp. UBA2009 | reverse complement strand
AAAAACATATGCTTTCGGCTGGGAGATAAAAACAAACCTGTTGCATGAAGGAGAGCCAGTATATCTACAGGCTCTTTTTACAAAGAATGCAAAGTTTGAACTCCCCGATATTTTTGTACGTTGCAAGAAACCAATTGAACCTCTACGCATACCCCATGTTGAGGCTGAAGGAAAACTGTGCGTGTGGAGTGAAAGGGCAAAGGTTAATTTTAGTCAGCCTGATGATTATGTGACTGCGATATTAAGCGATGCCTATACGCTCCTAAGTGATGGCTTAAGCGGTATGCTTGATGATGAGTTTAGAGATGAATTTCAAAGCTACTGGCAGTACGAAGCAACATCATCCACTAATGTTGTCAGCTTAGTAGCGCCAATATCTAAAGGGGTTAAGATTGCATACACGTTTAAGCAATCCAAAGATCGTTATCTTCTGGCTGAAAGTCGATCAGCCCTGATCCATCATCTTAAAGTTCATAACCTACTTCCTGGCGACAATAGGAAGGTTGCACAGGCCCGAGCTTTGGCGATGGTCTCCCCTGTAGTGGTTATAGGTTTCGAGAAGCACTGGCTGCCATCTGAATACCCGAGAACTTTCTTGCAGCTTCTTGAGCTGATACAAGCAGAACATACAGCAGAATGGCAAAAGATATGCGTAAAGATCATCCGTGCGATGAGCGAACATAAATCAAGGATGCCTCTTGTTGTTTGTAGCTTTAATAACTGCATGGTCGCATTCAATCTGACTGGCAATTTAGCACCCGCAGGTATCGAGCATTCATTGATGAGCGGTTTCTCTAAAAGGGTTAGCCTTGATGCTATTATTAATAGACTTAAGCCGAAGAAGATCCTGCCGCTTTACGTTATTAGATCTGATTTCTCTTGGGTCAATGGTCGAGATCATAATCAACAGCTTGATCTGATCAAATCGATAGGGCAAATCGTTATCATTGGTTGCGGCTCTATAGGCTCTGGTATTGCAAGACACTTAGTTCAGAGCGGGGTTCGCAAGCTTCTCTTGATTGATGGCGATTATTTAATGCCAGAGAATATCTCTAGGCATGAGTTAGGCTTCGAAAGCATACAGTTAGATAAGGTTTCAGCCCTTGCTGCTCAGCTACAAAAGAAGTTCCCAGAGAGCACAATAGAAACACACTCTAAGAAGTGGCAAAGCTTAGGAGGCAACCCTGATTTCATTCGACAGCTCAAAAACTCTGAGTTGATTGTTAGCTGTACTGGCGAGTACGAATCGGACATGGCTCTTCTCGAATTACGCACTGCGCTGGATCTTCCTGATATTATGTTTTGCTGGACTGAGCCAAATGCCGTTGTATCGCATGCCTTTATTCACAATGGTGATAGCCCATGCTTTTCGAAACTCTTTAATCATTCAGGTAACGAAGTCGGAAACTCTAGAATTCCTGCCACCTTGTGGAATGAAAGTACTTTAAGAGCGACACCAGCTTGTGCGGGTGAATTCCAGCCATACGGGTACATAGATGTCTCATACATACACTCGATTGCAGCAGAAAGAATCATCAATTTAATTTTGAATCCTGAGAATATATCGGATCGCTGGATTTGCTGGCAGGGCGACGAATTCAGGCTTAAGTCACTCGGCGGGGGGTGGAATGAATCTTGGCAAAAAATCAGCAGTGCGACAAGCGAGGGCTGCAAAAAAGTTGTGATTGATCTAAGTGCTGCCGAAGGTCTGCTCTGATGTTATTTCTATTTAAGGATTCTGACGTAAAAGTTAGGCTGTCATCATGTGTAGTCGACTATCTAAAAGAGAAAGTACAAAAGCAAAATGATCCTGAGTACGGTGGCATGCTGTTTACCAAGTGTCTAACAGATCCGGTTCTACAAATAGACCTGATTACCTCACCTACACCGCATGACAACTCTTCACAAAATAGCTTTCAGCCTTCCGAAGAAGAATGGCAGAAGATTATCGAAGAGAAATATTTGTTTGGATACCATTATGTAGGTGACTGGCATACGCATTATCAATGCAGGCCAAGCCCGTCCGGTAAAGATAAGCGAACGATAAAGAAAGTGTTTAACGAATCTCAACACTCACTCAACTTCATGATTATGCTGATACGCGGAAATGGAAAGATGCCTTACGGTTTGTACTTGGCACTTACGGATGGGCGCAGATTATACCCGAGGGAACCATAACTGTTAGTGTAAGTACTCAGAAAAAAATCACTAAAACCGGGTATTCACTCTAGGTTTTTGGTTTAACCGGCCTACAAAATAGTTTTAAGTTAACTACCGGCAAGCTCTTGTTTTAATGACCTCTCATCACAGTAGTTTAGACGCCATCCCGATGGCAATATCCAAGCTGTAAAACCAAAGATTGTCATGCTTCTGCTGGGCCAGGCAACGGACATCCAAAGCAATCAGTCTTTCGATACGTATTTTTCGCAGATCAAAGGGGGGGCGAGCTGCTTCAAACTATTCAGGTGACACTAGTGGATATGGTCATGCGGGAACCAACATGTGCTCAAATGAATTCACCATGAAGTGTTGAACCGATCTTCGAAACTTTCATTACTGCTAATGTGAGACTCAAACTTAGAACGGGTGGAACACTAGTGATATCTATGTCCACTGTAAACCAGAGGCTAACGCATGGAACGTATGGAGTACTCTTTTATTACTTCCGTTAATTGTGATTACCGGCAGCTGTCGTTTGCGCTGACAATAACGCTGTCAGAAACAGACGAACGCCACACAAAGAAAAAGAAATCAGCGGGAAATATTATGAAACAACATCAATACGAAATTCAGATAAAACACCTGAGTGATGCTCAGGGGCAGCCTTCCGTTTATCCGCAAGCTCTGGTTTTTAACGTGGGAAATCACGACGATATATTCAAAATTATTGACCGGATTAAATCCCGTGGTGATCTGCAGGGCTACGAAGAAGCCTTTGCCGTTGGTCTGAAACTCTTCAGTGAAGTGATGCTGGAAAATAAAGACCATCCGCTGTTCAGCAAATTTAAACCGCATTTTATGGATTTTATGAAACAGCTGAAAAAAGGCTGAGGTTCTCAGCCTGCTGTCATCAGCGCTTAATCGCGGCCAGAAATGGCTGAACCTGTGCCAGAAACTGCTCCGGAATTTCCGCAAAAGAAGCATGGCCGCAGGGCAGAGTGACCATCTGCGCTGCTGGTATAGAGCGGGCGGCGGCTTTGCCGTCTTTGTTTGCCGGAATTGCCGGATCGTATTGGCCGAACAGCAGCAGAGTCGGTGCTGTGATTCGTCTGGCAGACTGGCGCAGGTCGCTTTCCGGACGGGCGAAGCTGCGCCACATGGCACGGTTCAGCGTAATACGCTCCGGCGTTGCCTGCAGGCCGCTGGCACGCTGCAACATGGCCTGAGCGGTAACACTGCGGTGTTTCAGATACAGGCTGGCAAAGCGCGAGGGGGACAGCGACAGGCGGCTGCCCTGCAAACGGCAGAAAGCGCGGGTCAGGATATTGTGTGGGGTAAAACCACCGGGCGAGACGAGTATCAGCCCGCGAACCCGTTCAGGCTCCTCACTGGCTAACCGTGCTGCCGCATAGCCGCCGATGGAATTGCCGATAATCAGTACCGGCGGCAGAGCCAGCGCAGTTAAAAAATCGCGCAGTGCGGCATAAAAAAATGTCACATCAACGCTGCCTGGCCGGGCTGGTAAATCAGACTGGCCATAGCCGGGCCAGTCGATGGCGAGCACCCGGTAATGTTCAGCCAGTGCAGGAATAACGGCGGAAAAATCCTCACTGTCACCCGGGTTAGCGTGCAGCAGTAACAGCGGTTCTCCCTGACCATGCTCGGAATAATGAAGGGCTCCACCGGATAAATGGACGACTGGCATAAAGAATACTCTTGCCCCGATAAAACGGACACGTTCATTTTCATGCACCTA
>NZ_DDCJ01000041.1:0-9223 GCF_002335285.1 Thalassolituus sp. UBA2009 | reverse complement strand
CAGCTCGCGCTCGATCAGGCTTACCACCGAGTCGTTGAGCGTCCGCGGAGTTGCCCCCGGATAAGAGGCATAAATACTGACCGACACCGGCGCCACCGGGGGATAGCGGGAGACCGGTAATTGCGGGATAGCGATCACGCCAATCAGGATGATGAATAAGGCGATTACCCAGGCAAACACCGGACGATTAATAAAAAACCGGGACATAACTAGGCCTCCAAATTCAGTGCACGTCAGCGCTGAGCTGCTGACTGTCAGCGGCATTTTGCCAGGGGCGTGCGACAACCTGCGCGGCCGGGCTCAGGCGTTCGATACCCTCGATGACCACCTGTTGGCCAGCGCTTAAGCCGGATACCACGCGGTAATAACGCCCGCTCAGCTCGCCAACCTCGATGGCGACAGGCTGCACCTGCCCTTCAGCATCCAGCACCCACACGCTGGCATCACCCGCCGGACGGGTTACGGCTTCCTGAGGAACAGTCAGCGCAGCAGGATAGTAAGCACGGGGAACCCGGGCACGGACATAAAGACCAGGCAGTAAACGATGTTGCGGGTTTTCGGTCAGCACACGCAGCAGTACGTCGCCGGTACCGGCATCCACTTCAATACCGGAGAACAGGATATGGCCCTGAATGCCAAGCGGCTTACCATCGCTGTTGAGGATTTCCACGGCCGGCTCCGGGCCGTCTGGGGCGGTCTGCTGACGTATATCTTCCAGCATTGAAGCTGGCAGACGTACGTCCACATACACCTGATCAATTTGCTGGATTCTTGCCATGGCGGTGGTGTCCGTCGGCGAAACCAAAGCACCTTCACTGACCAATGCCTGATCGATACGCCCGGAGATAGGCGCTTCAACACGGGCAAACTGCAAATTCAGTTTATGCCGTGCCAGCGTTGCTTTAGCCTGGGCAACGTCAGCCACAGCCTGATCACGTTGCGCCACCGCATCGTCATATACCTGACGGCTGACCGTACCGGCACGCATCAGCGGGGCAAGGCGATTCACTTCATGATGAGCCCTTTTCTGAACGACCCGGGTACGCTCTAAAGCAGCGGCTGCGCTATCAACATCGGCCTGAAATACCGCCGGGTTGATTTGAAACAGTACGTCTCCCGCTTTAACCTCAGCCCCCTGTTCAAACAGACGACGTTGTACAATACCGCTGACCTGCGCCCGTATTTCAGCATTACGGACAGCCTTTACCCGGCCGGACAGGTCTTTGGATAGCAGCAGTTCTCCGGGCTCCAGAGTCATCACCGACACCTCCACCGGAGGAGGCGTTTCCTGAGCCGGTACCGCCGCATCACAACCGGCCAGTCCGCACATGGCAATTACAGCTACCGACACAATGCTTAAGTGCCGTTGCTTGAAATACATAAATATTCTCCTCAGCCTCGCTGAACAGCGCTCTCCCAAATGGCGCGTTATCACGCGCCTGAGAACCAGAACGGAATTATGACGGGCAACTGTTGCGATGAACTTGAGGCTTTGTGGAGAACTTATGGAGAGAGTGATAATGTTCGGCCGTTTCAGTGTCAGAGCAATCCATGTCCAACACTAATACTCCTGCAGGCCCGGCAACTCCGGCACTCGTGTTGATTGCCGAAGATGAAACCGAGATTGCCGATATCCTTATTGCTTATCTGCAACGCAGCGGACTGCGCACGCAACACGCCACCGATGGCCATCAGGCGCTGGCCATGCACCAGACATGTAAGCCGGATCTGATGCTTCTTGATGTGCAGATGCCGCAACTGGATGGCTGGAATGTTCTGAACGAAATCCGCTCCCGGGGCGATACACCGGTAATTATGCTCACCGCCCTCGATCAGGATATCGATAAGTTAATGGGACTGCGTCTGGGGGCAGACGACTATGTGGTTAAGCCATTCAACCCGGCCGAAGTGGTCGCCAGAGTACAGGCCGTGCTGCGGCGTACGCGGAATCATACGCCTGCCACGGCACAGGTGTTGCGCGTCGGGCAGTTCCAGATCGACCTGGACAGCTACGAAGCAAGCATCTTCCTTAATCATCAGCAGCAGAAACTCGATCTGACACTCACGGAATTCAAACTGCTCGCCTGCCTGATGCGGGCGCCGAAACGTGTTTTCAGCCGCGAAGAACTGCTGGTCAGCTGCCTGCCCGAAGGCGACAGCCTGGAACGCACGGTCGACAGCCATATCAGCAAATTGCGTAAGAAGCTTGAAGCCGCAGGGATTCAGGGAGTTCCCCTCAGTGTCTGGGGTGTGGGTTATCGTCTGGGGGATGATGTATGAAGCCAGTGGCCGGGTTACGCAGACAAATTATTCAGTCGCTGGCGCTGATGGCACTGGGCATCATTTTCCTGTCGGTGTTTGGTTCTTACGTATTCTATGCCATTGCGATGGCCTACCTGCCGGACAGTATTTCCGAAACCTGGGTACCTTCACGGGTGGAAATGATCTGGATCGTCTGCACCATCATTGCCGCTCTGGTGATGGCGTTGTTCGTCGCTGTTCGTTTGTCACGGCGGATTCTTACGCCACTGAACTCGGTGGCGGAAAGTCTGCGTGAACTGGCGGAGGGCAAGCTGGACGCCCGCGCTTTTATGGGGCGTTATTCCATGGGTGAAACCACTCAGCTGGTGCGCGATTTCAATGCCATGGCCGAACGCCTGCAGAACATGACCCGCGAGCGCGAGTTCTGGAATGCTGCCGTGGCTCATGAGCTGCGCACCCCGGTTACCATTCTGCGTGGTCGCCTGCAGGGTTTGGCGGAAGGCGTATTCACTCCCAGCAGCGATCTGTTCCAGGGCCTGCTGCGGCAAGTCGAAGGACTGAACCGCCTGATCGAAGATTTGCGTGTGCTGAGCCTCAACGATAGCGGCCATCTGGAGTTACATCAGACCGAAGTGAAGCTGGCAGAGGAAATCAATGCGGTTATTGATTCTTTCGCTCCCCAGTTACACGCCAAAGGATTCAGGCTGAATCCGCTGCTCGATACCACAATGCAGGTCTGGTGTGATGCCGTACGGATACGTCAGGCGCTCATGGCGCTGCTGGAAAATGCCTGTCAGCATGCCGACCCCGGAACCCTGACCATACATCTTCATCACGCAGAAAATACATGTTATCTGAGCGTGACAGACGAAGGCCCGGGCATCCCCGACGACGCTGCAAACCATATATTCGAAGCATTCCACCGGGTTGAACCATCACGCTCACGGAAAAGTGGTGGCAGCGGTCTTGGCCTTGCCGTCGTCAAAGCCATCACAGAAGCCCACAACGGCCATGCCCTCTGCCAGCGCACAGCTCAGGGAGGAACAACCTTTACTCTTGCCTGGCCGGTTAGTGCCGCACCGGTGAGCCATTGATTCAAACAGAGTTATTGCCATTACGGGCAACAAAATGCTCAGCGTTACCGCATCTGCTTTATAGTAACGCCTCTGAAAAATAAATATCCGGATAACCTGCTCTGGTTACCGCCGCATCATCGGTCCGGCTTGGCTCACTGATTTCCCCTTACGGAATTTTTACGGCAACCCGCGCTTTGCTGTCTCGAATTTTTACAGCCTCCGGCCGGACAATAGCGTTGTTGCCTGTCCGCTGGGAGATATGCTGCGTGTTAAGGCTTTTTCGTCCGGTTTTATTTGTCTGTGGTCTGCTGGCCTTTGTGATAGCCGCCCTGTTGCTGGTACCGGCCCTGTATTCTTTATTCTGCGGTGACGGTGAGTACCGCGCGTTCTTTCTTGCTGCCTGCATCGTTACGTTAATTGGCTGCACGCTGGTGGTGCCGGGCCTGAACCGTCCCTTTGCCTTAAACGCGCGCCAGTTGTATCTGCTGACCAGTCTGAGCTGGCTGATGCTGTCACTTTACAGCGCCCTGCCGCTGATTCTCGCCAACCATCCGCTGAATTTTTCCGATGCCGTATTTGAGGCGGTGTCAGGCATTACCACGACGGGTTCTACGGTGTTGTCGCAGCTTAATACCCTGCCGCCCTCTATTCTGTTGTGGCGCTCAATGCTGCAGTGGACTGGCGGTTTTGGTGTGATTGGTATGGCGGTGTCTATTCTGCCGTTTCTGCGCGTCGGTGGTATGCGTCTGTTCCAGACTGAATCATCCGACTGGTCGGATAAATCGCTGCCGCGTTTCCACGATCTCGCCCGCGCGCTGCTGTCTATGTACTGCGGCTTTACCCTGCTCTGTGCCTGTTGCTACTGGCTGGCGGGGATGACTCCCTTTGATGCAATTAACCACGCTATGACCACGGTTTCGACCGGCGGTTACGCCACCGATGACAGTTCTATGGGACGCTTTAACAGCACCATTCTGTGGATTTCGGTGGTGTTTATGTTGCTGGGGGGAATGCCATTTACGCTGTTTATCCGCTTTGTTTCACAAAAGCGTCTGAGCGCACTGCGCGATCAGCAGGTCTATGGTTTTTTACTGGTGGTACTGGCGCTGGTTTTCCTGCTCACCCTGCAGCTGTCACTGACTCAGGAGCGTGATTTTTTCACCACCCTTACCCATGTGGCGTTTAATATCGTGTCGGTGATTACCACCACAGGTTATGCCTCACAGGATTACACCATGTGGGGCGTATTCAGTGTTTGTCTGTTCTTTTTTGTCACCTTTATTGGCGGTTGTTCTGGTTCAACCAGTGGCGGCATGAAGATATTCCGTTTTCAGCTGTCATGGCTGTTTCTGCGTGATCAGATGAATAAACTGGTGCATCCGCGCGGTACCTTCTCTATCCGCTACAACGGGAAAACCGTCTCCGACGATATTATGGTGTCGGCCGTCGCGTTCTCATTTTTATTCTTTCTGACCCTGACCATTACCAGTCTGGCGCTGGCGGCTACCGGACTGGATTTTGTTACCTCATTTACCGGCGCCGCTACCGCACTGAGCAATGTCGGCCCGGGTTTAGGTGATATGATTGGCCCGGCCGGTAACTTTGCTCAGGTAACGGATGGCGCAAAATGGATTCTCAGTTTTGCCATGATTCTGGGACGTCTGGAGCTGCTTACCGTGATGGTGCTGCTGAGCCCGGTATTCTGGAGAGGATGATTGTATGCTGCTGAACGATAATAGCAGGTGGCGCTGGTCACACTGGCTACTGGCCCTGGCCGCGCCGTTACTGGCCACACTGGTATGCTGGTTTTTTTCCGACCTTTTACCGGCCGCCAGCCTTGCTTTATTTTATCTGGCAGCGGTACTGCTCACGGCCGTCTCCACCGCCATCCGCCCGGCATTGCTGAGCGCGGTTGTCTCCTTTCTGTCGTACAACTTCTTTTTTACCGCGCCACACTTCACCCTGTTTATTCTGCACCGCGAAGACATTCTCACCGCCTCTTTGCTGATTCTGGTCGCGCTGGTTACCGGCCAGCTGGCCGCGGGTTTACGGGAAAAAGTCGATGCCCTGCAAAGCAGCGAACGCTGGACCAAACAACAGATGATGCTGGCACAGTCACTGGCTTCCTGTGTGCAGGCCGGAGAACTGATTGATATTTTTCTGCAGGAAGTACAGGCCCTGTTCCGACCCGATTTATTGGCACCTGACACCCAGTCCGTTGTCCACACCCGCGCCAGCAACGAGCGCAACGGTGTTAAGAAAGGCAGTTTAAGCAGCCACTGGAATAATCATTGTTTTCATATCGTGCTGTGCGACAACGATCAGCATCTGCACGAAATTCAGTTACCACTGAAAACGCCGGTGAATGCCTGGCTGAAAACCCGTATTGAAGCCACCGCCGAAATTCTGCGCCTCGCCTGGAGCCGGGTATTACTGGTCGAAAATCTGCAGCAGGAAACCGTGATTAAAGAGCGCGAACAATTACGCTCGGCCCTGCTGTCATCCATTTCCCACGATTTACGCACACCACTGGCCACCATGATCGGATCGGTCAGCAGCCTGTGTGATCTGCGCCCAAGCCTGAGCGAAGCACAACAGGATGAACTGTTAAAAAATACACTGTCGGAAGCACGCCGCCTCGACCGATATATTCAGAAATTACTGGATATGACCAAGATCGGTCAGGGTGAATTAAAACTGGAGCGCGACTGGGCCGGCATCGACGATATACTCAGCGTTTCTCTTAAACGCCTGCAGCCGTTACTCGACGGCCAGCAGATTATTACCCACATAGACCCGGAATTACCCCTGCTCTACGTCCATGCCGCACTGCTGGAACAGGCCACCTTTAATGTGCTGGAAAATGCCGTACGCTACACCCCGGCCGGTAAAAATATTCAGATTAATGCCCATGCCAGCGGCAACCGTCTGCTGATTGATATTGCCGACTCCGGGCCGGGTATTCCGCCGGAACACTGGCCGCATATTTTTGATATGTTTTTTACCCTCGCCAAAGGCGATCAGCAGACCGGCGGCACCGGCCTCGGCCTGACCATCTGCCAGGGAATTCTCGCCGCCCATGGTGGCAGCGCCAATATTCTTTACAGCTCCACAGAACAGGGCACCTGTTTCCGCCTCAGCCTGCCTGTGGATAATGCCGTACCTGGAAACAATGCTGAGCCTATGGATAACACCAACCGGGGAACGCTATGACGCGCATTCTGATCATTGATGATGAACCGCAGATACGCCGCTTTTTAACCATCAGTCTGGAATCGCAGGGCTATCAACTGAGCGAAGCCGATACCGGCCGCCGCGGGCTTGAACAGATTGCGCTGGAGCAACCGGATCTGATTATTCTTGATCTTGGCTTGCCCGATATCGATGGCCAGCAGGTATTGCGTGAATTACGCACCTTCTGTGAAACGCCGGTCATTGTGTTATCGGTGCGCAACAGCGAGCGGGAAAAAGTGGAAGCGCTGGATAATGGCTGTAACGACTATGTGGAAAAACCCTTTGGTGTAAAAGAATTACTGGCCCGCATCCGTGCTGTTTTGCGCAGCGCCAGTGGTAAAGAACAGGCGCCAATGGGCTACGACGACGGTCATTTAAAAGTGGATTTACCCTCACGCACCGTCAGCGTCGATGGTGAACGCATCCGCTTTTCGCCGCGGGAATATGAATTATTGCTGGAGCTGATCCAGCACCCGGGGCAAATACTGACGCAGCAATATCTGCTGCGAAAATACTGGGGTGACAGTCATATTGAAGACAGTCATTACCTGCGTATTTTTATCCGCCAGATTCGTAATAAACTCGGTGACGACCCAACTAAACCGGCCTATATCGAAACCGATGCCGGGGTTGGTTATCGTTTTATCGGTGAATTAAAAAGCCTCTGAATACCTCAACGCTGAATCTGCCGTATCAGCGCCGCCGGTATTGCTGAGGTGTCATACCGCTCCAGCGTTTAAAGGCTTCGCGGAAGCTGAGCAGATCTTTAAAGCCACAGGCGCTGGCCACAGAGCTGACTTTCTGTTGCTGGTCATCCAGCAGCAACATGGATTTTTTCAGTAATTCTTCATCGCTGATCTGGCGGAAGGTCAGCCCCGCTTCCTGTAATTTTCGTCTTAATGTGCGCGGCGAAAGATTTAAACCGGCAGCAACATCATCTAATGCCAGACGTTGTTCGCTGCCCTGAATCAATGCCCGCACCTGCCAGCCGATATCACCCTTCTGTACCTGCAGCACCCGTTTCAGTTCGGCCCCGGCCACCAGCATGGCCTGTTGTTTCGCCGCCGGATTCGCCAGAGGCAGAGGCTGATGCATGGTATCGCGGTCGATGCGGAAACCACTGACCGGTGAATTAAACTGCACCTTAGCGGCAAAATAACGTTCATAGTCTGCCGCGTGAGGTGGTGGCGGATAATTCAGACGAATTTCAGTGAAATAAAATTCGCGGCCCAGTAATTGAGCAATCTGTACCTGCAGGCTGGTGAACAGCATTTCATGGGCAAACACCGAATTCAGCGGATATTCCATGCCCTCGCGTTTGCGCACTTCAATATCATAACCACCCTCACGCATCGCGGCCGTCAGGGTAAAGCGGCTGCGCAATAACACCCGCAGCTGATTGGCGGTAGCCAGTGCATCGCCCAGAGTTTTGCTGCTGAACAGCGCCGCCGACAATAACCCCCAGCGCGACAGATTCAGCGCCTGCCCCAGTGCCAGACCAAAATCCGCACGCGCCGCCAGGCGGTACAGATTGCGGTAAATCCGGTCGAACTGCTCCGACGATACCAGCGAGCCGGCCCGGCTCAGCTGTGCTTCATCCAGTCCGGTACCAAGCAGCGCCTGCGCCGGAACAATGCCTTCGCGGCGCATAAACTGCTTCAGCAGAAACAACTCTGCACCGGGGTAGATTGCCTGTTGCTGTAGCTGGCTCATCGTCTTTCCTGAGTGGTGTGCGGACAATAAACGGGGTCTTTCGGACAAAAACCATAGGGTTTAAGGCCATTTAACGCTTTTAAGGTAGCCTTAACAACCGGATTAGCGGCTAATACATTCTGAACCGGCGGCCATTTGCACTGTTTTACCGCAGCCGCCGGAGTGACAGGATTATCTGCAACAGGAAACAGGTTATGAGCATAATAAAAAAATATATCCCGGATTCACCGGCATTCGGAAAAGATACGCTACAGCAGTCCGATGCGCAGCGTATTGAAACCATCCGCAGCGTTATCCGTGCTGCCGGCGATGATGCCCGCCGCCGCTACCCGATTCTCGCTAATCAGAATCTTATTGGTATGAGCGTTTTTCTGTTTGCCATCAGCGCTATTCTGCTGACGGGCTTTGCTTACTGGCAGGGCATGATCAGCGCCTGGCTGTGTATTCCGACGGTCGCTTTTTTAACCTCGCTGCTGCATGAGCTGGAGCACGATTTAATTCACTGGCAATACTTTAAAAACAACAAACTGATTCACCATTTAATGATGGCCGGTGTGTGGATTTTCCGTCCGGGAACAATTAACCCCTGGATTCGCCGCCACCTGCATTTTCTGCATCATAAAACCTCAGGTACCGAGGCCGACATCGAAGAGCGCGGTATCGGCAATGGCCGCACCTTCGGACCACTGCGCTGGCTGATTATGCTGGATACCTTTGTTGGAAATTTCACCCGCGCGCTGGTCGAAGCGCCGAAGGGTAAAAAGCTGTATCACGCCGCCCGTGTGCTGGCCGCGAACTTTCCCCTGCCATGGATCACCGCCAGCATCTGGTACAGCGTACTGGGCTACCATGCGATTAATCTGATTGCGCCTTATTTTGGTGTTATTCCGGCGTGGTCGGCCGAAACCCTGGCGCGCTTTGAACTGCTGGATAAATGG